>NZ_JAUBUB010000059.1:0-40640 GCF_036705265.1 Microcoleus sp. B4-C2 | reverse complement strand
GGCGAGCGCGAGCGGACTCGAGCCGCTCGCGCTCGACTATTATAATTTACTTGGGGACAATTAATCCACCCTGCCTAAATCCCCCTTAAGAAGGGGAGTAGGGGTTGACTTTGAGAAGAGTCTTGTCCCCCCATTGTAGGGGCGGTGCGACCCCTACTCCCCGTGCCCGCCCGCCCTCTTTAGGGGGGATCGGATTCTATACAGCATCATAAAAAAATGGTATTATTGTCAAAACTTCACCAGATATATACACTTTAAGGAAACTTAAGCCATGACCGTTGATGAAGCAATCGCGATCGCAGAAACTCTCCTCGATGGCGAAGGCTTAAACGACGTACAAGAGCTCATCTTCAGACAATGCTGGGAAGGCAGACATTCCTATGAAGAAATTTCTCAACTCTCTCAATATAATGATGAATACATAAAAGCGCTGGCGGCTAAACTCTGGAAACAACTCTCAGAGGCTTTTGATGAAAAAGTAAAAAAAAATAATTTACGCTCTGTTTTTAAACGATACTTGCGGCGACATCAAGTGACATTACATCGAACTCAAGTTATCGGAGTTAACCTCAGCGGTGCTAATTTAACCGGAGCCAGAATATTATTCGCAAACTTAAGTGAATCTGATTCATCAGCAGATTTACACGGTGCAATTATATCTGATAATAAGACGGCATCAGATGAAATTATCAAGGCTGAAGACGTGCATAACCAGGGAATTTTGTCTAGCACAAAAGAACGGATTTATCACTGGAACGATCTGCGCTTTCGCTGCGAAGAAGAAGTAAAAATAGCCGAAGCCCTCGATCGCACAAACACCCTATTCTTCCCCAACTCCAAAGCCCGCCTCACAACACCCGCAGGCCGACAAAACCAAGAACCAGATTTCCTCATATTCCACCAAGGCAAATGGGGTATTCTGGAAATATCGCATCCCGACACACAAAAAGATGAAACGCGCGCTCGACTGTTTGCATCTCACGGTATCAGCATCATCCACTACTGCGACGCTCACAGATGCACAGAAGAACCCGATCGCATTGTCCAAGAGTTTTTAGACATATTGAGTCAGGGATAGGGCGATCGCATTTAGTTAAAACGTAATTCCTGTATCGATCGGCGATCGAACACGTCTTATAGGAGCCTTAAACTTCTTCATCAAGATTAGACAAAATATCTTCCAAATCCCTAGCACCATGCAAAACGCGGAGAACCTCCACCTGATCGTCTTGAAGCCGGTAAAAAATTAGATAATCTTGAAAATCCTTAATTCGCCACTGACGAATCTCCCCCATCCCAGAAGAGACCAATCGCACGACTTTTCCCATTCCCGGTAGCGTCGCTAATTGGGCAAAAGTGGCTTCGGCTAACTCCAGAAATCGCTCCGCGGCACGAGCATTTCCATTGAGCAGAATATAGTTTGCCTGTTGTCTGAGATCCTGCGTGGCACGATTTTTGACAATTAATCGATCGCTCATACTGGTTGTGAATCGCCACCCAAAACCGATGCCCGCAAATTCTGCCAGTACGCAGCCGTAACGGGTTCTCCATCCGAGTCTAAACCCTCTTGCAGTAAACCTTCTAGTTTGGCTTGTGCCCGTTTCCGCTGGCGATCTTGCTGCACCAAATCTAGAAAATACTCTACCGCACTGGCATAAGCCCCTGCCTGAATTTGAGCCTCAATATAGGTTTGCAGCTCTTCTGGTATCGCAAGAATAACGTTCATCGTCAACACAGATTTAGGATATCTATCATTGTATCGATCGGCGATCGGGCAGCACCATAAAAATTAAAATTTGCAGATTGGACAGATGAAACGCGCGATCGTATAGGGACCCAGAAACCGGGTTCTTTAGGATAATACTTCGTTGTATCCCGCAGATTCGGTAAAAAACCCGGTTTCTTTGCTTGGAGTGCATAAGTGCATAAGCGCGATCGCACTCCGTAACAAAGTAGATTTTGCCTTGACAAATTACTCGATTTGTGATATGCACGAGTGGTGGAAATTTTTAAGGGCGATCGGGATCTACTTCTGCAAAACGGGCGATCGCGATCGATCCTAACTCATTCCCCAGCAGCCTCAGCCGACGCTGCGAATCTCTCCGCTACAGCTTTGCCAATTAGCGCCACCTGACTCAGAGGCAAGAACCTAATTTTATTGACAATATCTTGAATATCTAACGGATCTGAAACTGGCTTCCCATCCAAAAATCTCAGCAGTTCTTCCAGCGAATAACCAGCTCTCGCAGCGAGCTTAGCCAAGTTTTCAGTATCAGGAACCGTATCGCCCCTTTCCCAAAGCTGAACAGCGGTAGCGGAAACGCCCAAAAGCTTACCAAACGCTCGCTGACTCATTGTTCCACGAGCAGTTTTGATAATTTCACTAAGTTTTTGTCTATTTTGGATGTTCACCACTTACAAGCTACTCGACCTTACCTACAAGTAAACTGGTCTATGTACATCAACAGTCCTTACCCAGAAGACTCAGCAGCAGAAGCGAGTCTATCCATCACAGCTCTACCAATGACTGCCAACTCACTAATCGGCATACACTGAATTTTTTTCAGTAGGTCGTTAGTATCCAGAGGTTCCTGGACTGGCTTGCCTTCGAGGTGAGCCATTAGCTCTTCCATCGTAAAGCCTGCTCTGGTAGCAATCTGAGTCAAATTTTTCGTATCTGGAAGTACCTGGCCTTTTTCCCAATACAAAACAGAAGCAGCAGAAACTCCCAACATTCTGCCAAAAGCGCTCAAGCTCATCGAAGCCCGCGCTAATTTAACAACCTCACTCAGTTTTTTCTTAGCTTCTGCGTCCACGGTATCAGCCACCAGATAACCACAATTCCCAATTTACAGAACATCAACCATACTTCCCAGAAGCTACAGCAGCAGCAGCCAGTCGTTCCATACCAGCTCTAACAATCACTGCTAAGTCACTCAGTGGCATACATTGGATTTTTTTAAGGAGCTCGTTGGTATTGACAGGTTCCGGCATTGGTTTGCCTTCGAGATGAGCCATTAACTCTTCCATCGTAAAGCCCGCTCTTGCCGCAATCTGAGTCAAATTTTTCGTATCCGGGAGTACCTGGCCCTTTTCCCAATACTGAACAGCAGACCCAGAGACTCCCAATAGCCTACCAAAAGCGCTAAAACTCAGGTCGCCACGGGCTAGCTTCACAACTTCGCTCAGTTTCTTCCTAGCTTCTGTGTCCACAGTATTAGTCACCAGATCAACACAACTCCTAGTTTACTTATCTACCAAAAAATCTGTCTTTCTTGCTTGACAGCAAAAAGTTTACCAGTTAGAGTGTAAATACTTTTGAAATCATAATTGTATTTGTAGCCAATCAGGGGCAGTAAAAATGACTCGCAAGACACGCAACACCCGTCAAAGCCTCACAGCCTCCGGTTGGCTAAAACCCCAGTGCTGGCAAATCTCCAAAATGGAAGCAGCCGAAGCCCTGAGAATGCCCGTCACCCGGATAGTCAAAGTCTACCCCAAACAACATCAAGTAATAGTCGTTTACCTGAACAAGAAAGGACAAAAATGCAGTTCTTTTTTCAGCTACAGACTATTTGCCAGATGGCAACAAGAGACGATCGCAGCAATTGCCAGTTGTCGAAACCAGCAAATCCTAGCACCCCTAGAAGTCATTGTACAATACGACCTCGAACATTTCAAATATCCAGTGGCGATCGCCGATGCAATTTGGGAAGCCCTACTCAACCATATCTCCCGCGTAACAAGGGAACTGAGGCTGAGCAAACAATGCGCCTAGTCCCCCATCACTCCATCAATTAGTAGAAGCAGCCAACTCAACCAAACGTTCCTGCTGATCCTGAGAAATGCAAGTTTGAATAATCTCCTCAATATCCCCTTCCAAAACACTATTGAGCGAGAAATTTTCCCCCAAACGGTGGTCGGTAGCCCGATTGTCCTTATAGTTGTACGTGCGAATCTTCTCCGATCGCGAACCAGTACCAACCTGAGCCAAACGCCGCGACTTCACCTCATCCTGCTGCTCCCGCAACTTCATCTCATAGAGCTTAGCCCGCAAAATCTGCATCGCCCGCTCCTTATTCTGCAACTGACTGCGCTCCTCAGTACAGAAAATCCGAATTCCCGTCGGCTTGTGAAACAAATCCGCAGCAGTTTCCACCTTGTTCACGTTTTGGCCGCCAGCGCCGCCTGATCGAGCCGTACTCATCTCAATATCCTTCGGATCGATGTGAATCTCCACATCATCAACCTCCGGCATCACAGCCACCGTCGCCGTCGAAGTATGCACCCGGCCGCCAGCCTCAGTCACAGGCACTCGCTGCACCCGGTGTACCCCAGCCTCAAACTTCAGCTTGCTGTAAACGCTGTCGCCCGTAACTTCCAGAATCACCTCTTTAAAGCCGCCCATTTCCGCCAGCGACTCGCTCACCAACTTCACCTGCCAGCCTTGAGTTTGAGCGTAGCGCGAATACAGCCGCAGCAAATCTCCCGCCCAAATACTAGCCTCATCTCCGCCAGTACCGGCCCGAATTTCCAGCATAATATTCTTGTCATCGTTCGGGTCGCGGGGGAGCAGCAAAACCTTCAAACGACTTTCCAAACTCTCCAGCTTCGACTCAAGTTCCTGAACTTCGAGCGCAGCCATTTCTTGCATATCTCGATCGCCCGCGGCTTCCTTGAGAACCTGTCGCGTGCTCACCAAATCTTCCTGAGTGGTTTTCCACAGCGCAAAAGTATCGACCACTTCCTCCAAGGACGATCGAGCTTTCGCTACCCGTTGAAACTCTTGATTGTCCCTAGCCACATCCGGGTCAGCCATGCGGCGAGTCAACTCATTAAAAGTTTGCTCTACCGACTTCAATTTATCCAGCAAATAAGATTCAGCCATTGTCAGTTGTCCTTTGTCAATCGATTTTAGATTTTAGATTTTAGATTTTAGATTTTAGATTTGAAGAACAGTCGGGATAGAATCTCGATAGAACTCAACTGCCTGCATAGCGAAGTCTTCAATCTAAACTCTCCTATCCGAGGGCGGATCGATTTTAGATTTTAGATTTTAGATTTTAGATTTTAGAACTCAAGAGCAGTTAGGATAGAATGTCGATCGAACTCTACGCGATAGAACTCAACTGCCTGCCTAGCGAAGTCTTCAATCTAAAATCTAAAATCCGAGGGCGGTAAGTTGCCAGTAGAAAGAACTACTCTCAACAAACTGCGGACAAATGACAATCCGGCTACTTCTTCTTTTTGCCTTTACCAGCCGCCTTAGCAGCATCTGCTTTCGGATCTTCCATTTTCAGCGGTCCAGAGGAAGCATCTGCCTTCGGCATTTCTACCTCGGTCATGCCGTATTTCCGCATAAAGCGCTCCACACGACCTTCAGTATCAATAATCTTCTGAGTGCCAGTATAGAATGGATGATTTCCCGACCAGACATCAACTTGAAGCTTTGGTCTAGTTGATCCCACAGTCATCACAAGTTCGCCGTTGCAATAAACCTGAGATTCGGGATACCACTCAGGGTGAATGCCTTCTTTTGCCATTGTTTTTTACTCTCTAATTTTTGACTTTACAACCATTTTAGCTGCCGAAGGACTTGTACACCAACAACAGCACGAATTTTGCCTTATATCTGTTGGAACCAGCGATCGATCGTAGGAAATAGACTTGAAAAAAAAAGGAAGATAGAATCTGGATAATTTTGCCTTCTTCCTTCTTCCCTCTTCCTTCTTCCCTGGATTACCGCTTCGAGTATTGAGGAGCTTTGCGAGCTTTCCGCAAACCGTACTTTTTCCGTTCTTTTGCCCGCGGGTCGCGAGTCAAATAGCCCTCAGTCTTCAGAGGCTTGCGGTTGTCCGGGTCTAATTGACAAAGTGCTCTAGCGACACCCAAGCGAATCGAGTCAGCCTGACCTGTCAAGCCACCGCCTTCGACTTTTACCAAAATGTCGTACTCATTTTCCAGACCCAAAGTTTCCAGAGGGGCCTTAGCCAGAGCCAAATAAGTAGGGTTGAATTGCAGGTACAAATCCCCCTCTTTACCATTGACTGTCAGTATGCCAGTGCCGGGAACCAAACGTACCCGCGCCACGGAACACTTGCGGCGGCCGGTACCCCAGTACACAGCGCGACCGGTATCTGTTGCTTGCATTACTCATTTCCTCCCGGAATCGTGTGAACAATTAATTCTTCTGGTTTTTGAGCTGCGTGTGGATGGTTAGGGCCAGCGTACACTTTCAGCTTAGTAAACAGTTGTCTGCCCAGAGAAGTGTGAGGCAGCATTCCTCGTATAGCTTCTTCGACAATTCTTTCGGGCAAACGTGCTTGCAATTTGGCAAAAGTTTCTGTTTTCATCCCACCCGGTCTTCCAGAATGACGGCGGTAGATTTTCTGGGTTCGTTTTTTGCCAGTAACAGCGATTTTGTCCGCATTGATGACAATTACGAAGTCGCCGGTATCCATAGAAGGAGTGTAAGTCGGTTTGTGTTTCCCCCGGAGGTACATGGCAACTTCTGTTGCCAGACGGCCCAGCCGCTGGTCAGCGGCATCGACCACGTACCACTTGTGCTCTAGGGAGTCTTGAGTAGGGACGTAAGTTTTGTTCATTGTTTGTTGTTAGTTGTCTGTTAACTGTTAACTGTTGTTAGTTGTCAGTTGTCAGTTGTCAGTTGTCAGTTTTTAATTGTTAGTTGTCCTTAGTTTTTTATTAGTAGTTACCTAATGACTAATGACTAATGACTAATGACTAATGACTAATGACTAATTTTGGCTGGGTGTCGTACCAGACCTCTGGGGGAAAGGGAAATTCTGAATAGCCAACCCGCAGCAGGCACAAACCTTGAGCGGGAGCGGCATATTTTACCATTTCTCGGCGTTCGTTGACCCAGATATCGGTGAAATTGTCGATCGGCCTTTCCCCGCGACCCACCTGCACCAGCAACCCCACCAGCAGCCGCATCATCCCGTACAGAAACCCGCTCGCCTGAACCTCAATATAGATAAGAGGCCCAGAACGCTGACACTCGGCCGCTTGCACGTCCACCCAGGAATGGGGGCGGGCAGAACCCGCGCGGTGGAAAGCAGCCAGGTGATGCCGCCCGATGAGCGGTGTCAAAGCTGTCTGAATCAAAGATTCATCCACAGGGGCGTGATAGCAGTGCCAAGCAAAAGGACGCACAAACAAATTAGGGGTCGGGTCTGTATAAAGGGTGTAGCGATAGCGCCGCCAACTGGCTGAGAACCGAGCGTGCCAGGTAGGTTCCACCTTTGCCGAAGCTCGAATTAAAATATCTTTTGCCAGTCGAGAGTTGAGAACGCTTGCCCAGCGGTGAGCCGGAATTGGGCCGTGGGCATCAAAATGGGCTACTTGAGCAGCAGCGTGAACTCCCGCATCGGTTCTCCCAGCAGCGTGCAGCGTTACCGGGCGTTCCAGAACAGTCGATATTGCTGTTTCAATTTCTTCTTGTACTGTACGCTGGTTCGGCTGTCGCTGCCAACCGTGAAAGTTAGTGCCGAGGTATTGGATTACTAGAGCAACGCGCTGTATCGATTGGGGATTTTCGATTGGGGATTTTGGATTGTCAGTCATAAATCACAAATCTCCAACCCAAAATTGAATTAAACCAGTTCAACGATCGCCATTTCGGAATTGTCTCCTTGACGGGGGACAGTTCGCACTACGCGGGTGTAGCCGCCGTTGCGCGAGCCGTACCGTTCTTGGGCAGCCTCAAACAGGGCGTGTACTAACTGTTTATCGTAGATATAGCCCATAGCTTGGCGGCGAGAGGCTAAGGAGCCATCTTTGGCCAGGGTAATCATCCTGTCCGCCTCTGAGCGCAGCGCTTTGGCGCGGGCGAGAGTGGTAGTGATTTTACCGTGGCGGATTAATTCGGTGGTCAGCGAGCGCAGTAGGGCGCGGCGCTGGTCAGCCGGTTTGCTGAGTTGGGGAACGCGACAGCGGTGACGCATGGCAGTTGGTAATTGGTAATTGGTAATTGGGTGCCGGGATAGTCCGCGAGTTTTGAGCGGTGATTTCTTTAACTTAAAAACTCACCTACTTAAAATTCAGAACTTTTTTACCCGTTACCCGTTGATTAACTTTTAGCTGATTTTTCCTGTGGCAAGGTAATGCCCAAGCGTTTTTGTAAAGCTTCAATCACTTCTTCAGCAGACTTCTGCCCGAAGTTCTTGATCTCGAGCAAGTCTTCTTGGGTATAATCCAATAAGTCTGCGACTGAGTTGATCTGAGCCCGCTTGAGACAGTTGTAAGCCCGGACGGACAACTGCAATTCTTCGATCGGAATTTGGCTAGTAGGATCGGCTTCACCTGGATACTCTGGTTTGAGAGAATCTTGGGTGATGTCTTTGAGAGGTGAAAATAAATCTACCAGGATGTTGGCAGATTGACTCAAAGCTTCTTGAGGAGTCACGCTGCCATCAGTCCAGATTTCCATAATCAGCCGGTCTTTCTCGACAGTACCGCCTACCCTAGCATCTTCAACGCTGTAGTTGACTCTGCGAATCGGCATAAAGATGGCGTCAATTTGGAGAAAATCCAAAGCCGACCCATCATCGCGACTGCGGTCTACTGCTCGGTATCCGATGCCTTTTTCAATTCTGAATTCCATTTCCAGAACTGAGCCTGGGGAGAGAGTTGCAATGTACTGGGAACGATCGATCAATTCCACCTCAGAGGGCAAATCGAATCTATCGGCCGTTACTGTGACAGGCCCCTCAATCCGCAACCTGCCGATTTGGGGCTGCTGAGAATGAGTTTTGAGGACGACCTCTTTCATGTTCAGGAGAATTTCTAGAACATCCTCACGTACCCCTTCGATCGTGGCAAACTCGTGATTGACGCCCGCGATTCGGACTGAAGTTACTGCTGTTCCTTCCAAATTTGACAGCAAAACTCGCCGAAGCGCATTCCCAACAGTTGTTCCTTGACCGCGATCGAGCGGTTCCAGGACAAATTTTCCGTACTGACTGCGGTCTTTGTCAGTGTTAGACTCTATACATTCAATTTGAAACTGCGCCACGGAGTGACCTCCCTTTTCCACTTTGGATTTTTGATTTTGGATTTTAGATTGCAGAGCATACCCCTGAACGGATTTCGGATTTTGGATGGACGGGGCCACAGTTAGAACCATTAGTTTTTGACTTTAAGCAGTTAGCCATTATCCAAAATCTAAAATCTAAAATCTCAAATCGTTTTAGACTCTACGCCGCTTGGGAGGGCGACAGCCGTTGTGAGGAATTGGGGTAACATCTCTAATCAGGGTGATTTCCAGTCCCGCCCCTTGCAGCGCCCGGATTGCAGTTTCTCTACCTGCTCCAGGCCCGCTCACCATTACTTCTATTTGGCGCATTCCTTGGTCGTTGGCTCTGCGGGCAGCACTTTCTGCTGCTGTTTGAGCGGCAAAGGGAGTTCCCTTTTTAGCTCCTTTAAAACCGCTGGAACCTGCCGATGCCCAGGATATCACTTCGCCGTTGAGGTCGGTAATAGTTACAATCGTGTTGTTAAAGGTAGACTGGATGTAGCCTACCCCATTGGGTACATTCCGTTTCTGCTTTTTTGCACCAGATTTCTTGCCTGTTTGTGGTCGCGCCATATTAGTCTCTTTAACGTTTCTCTCAACTAATGTCCCGAAGCGCTAGGAGCCAGCAGCCCCCAGCGTATTTTTCCCAAAAAGATGTTACTTCTTGGAAGGTGCCTTTTTCTTGCCCGCAACTGTTCGGCGGACGCCACGACGGGTTCTGGCGTTGGTACGGGTTCGTTGTCCCCGCACCGGCAGACCCAAACGGTGACGCCGACCGCGATAAGTTCCGATGTCCATCAGGCGCTTGATGTTCATTGACTCCCAGCGCCGGAGGTCTCCTTCGATTTGGTATGTTGTTTCTACATGAGCCCGCAGAGCTGTCACGTCGGCCTCTGTTAAATCCTTGACGCGAGTGTCAGGATTTACGCCTGTTGCAGCGATAATTTTTTGGGCTCGCGACAAGCCTATTCCGTAAATGTATGTCAGACCTATTTCGACGCGCTTATCGCGTGGAAGGTCTACCCCGGCAATCCGTGCCACACTTTTTCTCTCCCTAGTTTTCCTGTTTGGCTACAATGTTCAATTAGGATGCACCTGCGTGCAGTGCCCAATCTTCTTTTTTTCTAACCTTGGCGTTGTTTGTGTTTCGGGTTAGTGCATATCACCATCACTCGACCGCGACGGCGGATGACGCGACATTTCTCACAAATTTTTTTGACAGATGCTCGAACTTTCATCTTTCTTCCTGCCTGGAGAACCCCGCTCTAGCGGAGAACAGGCACGCTGGGACTGCCCGTAGAGCGGTGGGAGGAGAGGCTGGGCAAGGTGTAGACCTCTCCTCGATTAAATTGTATAAAGTGCGGGTTGTTTCATGAAGGAGCCCGCTTGCACCCACTCCCATTGCTGGGTAAAGTTCGCCTGCGCCAGAGTGGTGGCGAGCGATGTTTTTACGGTGTAACAATGACTTAACCCGATACACCGGTAGGTTGTTGACGCCCTTCTCGGCAACACTACAAACGTAGCATTATAGCATAAATTTGAAGCTTTTTACCAAATTCTCTCTAAATTAAACTTAGAATTAGTTTTTAGAAAGTTTTATCTAAGCCTATTTTTTCCGAAGGCGATATGTAATCCTGCCTTTGGTCAAGTCATAGGGAGTCAATTCGACTTTGACGCGATCGCCAGGCAGAATTTTGATGTAGTTGCGGCGGATCTTGCCGGAAATGTGAGCCAGCACGTTAAACCCATTATCTAGGTCAACGCGAAACATCGCATTGGGCAGGGATTCCGTCACTGTCCCTTCCATTTCAATTAAATCTTGCTTAGACAATTTGGTATTTACCTCAACTCTACATTTGATTAACTAGGAGTGTCCCGGCGTTGGCCTCAAAACCTATTTACTGGAAGGAGTCAAACGGGAACGGGGGGCAATAATTAGGGCGCCTCGATCGACTTTAATACTCAACCAACCGCTTGTTTTAGCTTTACTTGAGTAAAGTTGTGGCAATTAGTATCGAGTTCAATCCGGTCTCTAGCAACCCTCACAAAACCTGATAGCACAAAAAGCTCCTAGTTAACATATCTTAGCAAAAGCTTGTGAGTAACAAGCTGTATTGAGAGGGTTCAAGAGTCGATCGAGAGAGATTGTTGCAGTTCTGCGGTGACTAATTCCATTGCTCGATCGCCATCAACCGCAACTAACTGTTGACGGCCGCTGTAAAAATCAATCAAAGGCTCAGTTTGCTCGCGATAAACTTGCAACCGACGGCGGATCGTCTCCTCATTGTCATCCTGCCGGCCCCGCGACAGCAGGCGAGACACCAAAATGTCGTCAGGAACGTCGAGATTAACAGCTTTGAGACCACATTTTGGGTTCGATGTACTCCCCTCGGCACCGCTAAGCTCGTGCAGCAGTTTGTCTAAAAAAGTTGCCTGGGTAACAGTGCGGGGAAAGCCGTCGAGAATCCAGCCCGCATTAGCGTCCGGTTCATTCAAGCGTTCCTGCACGATATCCATCAGCAATTGGTCGGGAACCAACTCACCCCTGTCCATGTAGGCTTGCGCCTTTAGACCCAAGGCAGTTTTCGCCACCACGCAGGCGCGCAGGATTTCGCCGGTAGAAATGTGGGGTATTTTCCAGAGAGCGCCTAATATCTGAGCCTGAGTTCCCTTTCCCGCCCCTGGAGGCCCCATGAAAATAAATTGCATTACGATTACTTCACCATTCCTTCATATCTCTGGGAGATGACGTAAGTTTGAATTTGCTTAGCAGTTTCGATCGCGACACCTACTAGAATCAGTAGGGAAGTTGCGCCAAAACCTCTAAAAGTTTGCACTCCGATCGCGCTTTCTACAGCAGTTGGTACAATGGCCACCAGACCTAGAAAAATCGCTCCCAAGAAAGTCAAACGGTTCAAAACCTTCTCCACATAATCACTCGTTTTCTGACCCGGACGAATTCCCGGAATGCTAGCGCCCATTTTCTTCAAGTTCTGAGACATATCTACGGGGTTGACAATCAACGAAGCGTAGAAATAGCTGAAGAATAGAATCAAAGTCAGATAAAACAGCGCGTAAGCCCAAGGGGCTGGGCCGTTCGGACTCAAAACATTAGCAACTTGAACCAAAAACGGGTTATTGAGAGACTGAGCGAGGAAAGAAGGCACAATCAACACCGAAGATGCAAAAATAATCGGCATCACTCCGCCTTGATTCAAGCGCAGGGGCAGATAACTCCGGCTCTCCCGATAAACTTTGCGGCCGACTTGGCGCCGGGCAGAGATAATCGGAATGCGGCGAGTACCTTCCTGAACAAAAACAATCCCGACAATCGTCACCAAAAAGACCAGCAGTAGAACGACTACGCGGCCGACAACTTGCGTGTCCCCACTTTGAGCCAATTCAAAAGTTTGTCCCAAAGAGCGTGGCAATACCGACACAATATTGATAAAAATCAACAAGGAAGCTCCGTTCCCGATACCTCGTTCCGTCACCACTTCCGATATCCACATCACAAACATTGAGCCGGCTGTCAGAGCCAAAGCAGTTTCTGCTATGAATAAAGGCGCTGGAGATTGAGCAAAAGGGCTGACCCAAATCGCAATGCCAATACTTTGCAGAATTGCCCAGCCCAATGAAACGTAGCGAGTAATTTGAGAAATCTTGCGCCGCCCCGCTTCCCCTTCATTTTTTTGCAAGTCTTCTAAGCTTGGCAGAGCCGCAGTTAGAAGTTGCACAATAATTGAAGCATTAATGTAGGGCAAAATCCCCAACGCGAAAATCCCCAACGCTGACAAGCCGCCTCCTGAGAACAAATCCAGAAAGCCAATTAAAGGGCTATTTTGGACGTTTTGGGCAAAGGCGACTCGATCGATGCCGGGGACTGGCAAGTGGACACCCAGGCGTACTAAAATCAGTAAGCCAACGGTTACGAGGATGCGGCCTCGCAAACCAGCAGCTTGAGCCATCTGCATGAACGTCTCTTGTGCAGTTGGCGCTTTCTCTCTACTAACGTCCATAGTTACGATTTTGGATTTTAGATTTGGGATTTTCGACTAAATCATTTTCTGATAGCAAGCTTGAGGATTTGAGATTTGGACAGACTCTCAAACCTCAAATCTTCACGCAACTAATTCGCAACTTCCGCCTGCAGCTTCAATTTTGGTGCGAGCACCTGCGGTAAAAGCCGAGGCGCGCACTTGCAAAGGTACATTCAGTTCGCCATCTCCTAAGATTTTCAGCGGCCCGTCGTCTGTGGTGACAATTTTTGCTTGGATCAGAGAGGTGAGAGTAACTTCGGTGTTTGCTGGCAGCGATGCTAATTTACTTACATTAATGGTAGTGTACTCTTTCCGGTTCACTAGAGGGAAGCTTTTCAACTTGGGGAGACGGCGGTAGAGAGGATTTTGACCTCCTTCAAAACCGGGTCTAGTGCCGCTACCGGCTCTAGATTTTTGACCGCGCATCCCTTTGCCGGAGCTCGCGCCTTGACCGGCAGAAATACCTCTGCCCAAGCGTCGGGGGCGCTTTTGGGAGCCTGCTTTGGGTCGGGCGTCTTGCAATCTCATAGTTTTAGTAATTGGTAATTGGTAATTGGTATTTAGAGAGGGGGTACGCAGTAGTTTTGAGTGCGTGAGTTTTAAGTTGCGGATTTTTTTATTTTCACCGCAAGCACTTAACACTCAAAACTTACAGTTTCCCATTCTCGCGTGCCCTAACCGTAGAGATTTTCTACTGGAATTCCGCGCTCTTGAGCAACTTCGGACAAGGTGCGGAGGGTGGAGAGGGCATTGACTGCGGCTCGGGCGTTGTTTAAGGGATTTCCAGAACCTAGCTGTTTGGCTAAGATATTGCGGACTCCTGCTAGTTCGAGAACAGTTCGCACTGCTCCCCCTGCAATTACCCCGGTTCCTGGAGCGGCCGGCCGCATCATCACTTTAGCTCCGCCACCGTCACCGTTGATGGGGTGAGGGATGGAGTTAGATTTGGTGAGGGGGACTTCAATTAGGTGCTTTTTGCCGTCAGCGACGCCTTTTTTAACGGCACCGATTACGTCGCTAGCTTTGCCGACTCCTACTCCTACTTGACCGCGTTCGTTGCCGATAATGACTATGGCGCGGAAGCTGAGTTTTTTACCACCTTTGACTACTTTGGTAACGCGCCGAATCTGAACAACCCGTTCTTGCCATTCGGATTCTTTTTCGCGCCCTTTGTTGTTGCTGCTGCTGCTTTTTTTCTTGTTGCGCTGTTCTTTTTGTTCTGCCATAGTTTTGTCCTGTGGGAATTAGTAATTGGTGAAAGGCGATCGGCAAGTGGTAATTGTTTGAGTAAAAAGTAAAAATAGAAGAAATCTGGATTTTGCCTTTTAACTTTCAACTTTTGACTTTTTACTTTTTAATTACTCATTACCCGCTACCCATTACCCCCTCTAGAAGTCTAACCCCGCTTCGCGAGCTGCTTCTGCGAGGGCTTTGACACGACCGTGATAGAGGTTGCCCCCGCGATCGAATACGACTTTGACTATGCCAGCGCTGGAACAGCGTTTGGCAATCAACTGACCGACTTGCACGCTCGCGGAGCAGTTGCCGCCAGAACTGAGAGTTGACTTCAATTCGGGATCGAGGGTTGACGCGGCGGCCAAAGTGTGCTGGGCGGTGTCGTCGATGACTTGAGCGTAGATGTGCTGATCTGAGCGAAATACCGCTAGTCTGGGACGTTCGGCGGTGCCGAACACCTTGCGCCGAACACGGCGGTGTCTGCGCTGGACTGATTCTTTGCGAGTAAGCTTCATTGTTACTTCTTACCTGTTTTGCCTGTTTTACCAGCTTTGCGCCGGACAACTTCGCCGCTGTAGCGAATGCCTTTGCCCTTGTAGACTTCGGGCGGACGCACCGCGCGGATGCGGGCTGCTGTATTGCCTACGAGTTCTTTGTCAATGCCGGAGACAATGACGTTGGTGTTGCCTTCAACTGCCATTGTGATGCCTTCTGGAGGGGGCATTTCAACGGGTTTGCTGTAACCGACGTTTAAAATCAGGTTCCGTCCTTGAACCTGTGCCCGATAACCTGTGCCGATAATTTCGAGACGCCGCTGAAAACCTTCTGATACACCTTCGACCATGTTGGCGACGAGGGTGCGGCACAAGCCGTGCAGTTGTCTGGCGACGCGAGATTCGTCTCGGCGGGTAACGAGTAAAGTCTCGCCTTCAATTCCCATGAGGATTTCGGCTGGGATAACTCGGGAAAGTTCACCTTTAGGGCCTTTGACGGCTACTTTTTGACCGTCTAGGGTGACGGTGACTTTCGTGGGGATGCTAATCGGACGCTTGCCAATTCGCGACATAGTTTTTTGGTCCTTTGTTTTTAGTTATTAGTCCTTGATTATTAGTGCTTAGTTATTAGTCCTTAGTGATTGATTTTTGAGTCTGTTGCCAACGACCAGTGACTAATGACTAATGACTAATGACTACCAAACATAACAAAGCACTTCACCGCCCAAACCTTGGCGTCGAGCTTCTCTATCCGTCATAATGCCGCTGGAGGTAGAAATAATGGCAATGCCAATTCCGCCTAATACTCTGGGCAATTCTTTACGGTTCGAGTAAACGCGCAGTCCTGGTTTGCTGACTCGCTTAAGTGCCGTGATAATGGGCTTGCGAGTTTTACCTTTGTACTTTAGAGAAAGCACTAAATGTCGCTTGACCCCTTCTGCTTCTGCTTCTTCAAATTCGCCGATGAAGCCTTCACTTTTGAGGACTTGGGCGATGCTGCGGGTCATTTTTGTAGCTGGAATTTGCGTTGTTTGGTGGCGCGCCATGCAAGAATTGCGAATGCGCGTCAACATATCTGCTATGGTATCGTTAGCTGCCATCTTTTGCTTCTTACTCTAGTGCTTAGTTGTCCCGGAACGGCATTCCCATTTCTTTAAGCAAGGCGCGTCCTTCTTCGTCGGTGTTTGCTGTGGTGATAATTGAAATGTCCATGCCTCGAATTTGATCGATGCGGTCATATTCTATTTCTGGAAAAATTAGCTGTTCTCTCAGACCCAAGCTGTAGTTGCCGCGCCCGTCGAAGCTTTTGGGGCTGATGCCGCGGAAGTCGCGGATGCGGGGAAGTGCGAGGTTGATCAGCCGATCGAGAAAATCGTACATCCGATCGCCGCGCAGCGTCACCATAACGCCGACGGGTACTCCTTTGCGGATTTTGAAGCCTGCGATCGCTTTTTTCGCCCGCGTCACCACTGGTTTTTGACCGGTGATGATGCCAATTTCGTTGATCGACGAATCCAGTGCCTTAGCGTTTTGAGATGCTTCTCCCAAACCGCGGTTCACTGTGACTTTGACGAGTTTAGGAACCTGATGGATATTAGTATATTTAAACTGATCCATCAGTGTGGGAACGATTTTTCCTTGATAAAGAACTTTGAGTTTGTCCGGCATAGTTTTTGTGTTTCGTTAACTGTCCCTGGGCTTGGTCAGGGAATTTGTCGATTGTCCGTCCCACCGATGTTAGCTGTTAGTTATGAGTTTAAAAGTCACTTGTCAGAAGGCGGACTAATGACCGATGACTGATAACAAATCACTATTGATCGATGATTTCTCCAGTTTTTTTGAGCTGTCGCAGTTTCCGACCGTCTTCGCTAAATGTATAGCAAACGCGGCTAGCTATTTTTTCTTTTTCGGAATAGTGCATGACATTGGAGCTGTGAATGGGAGCCTCAAACGTGAGTATTTTCCCGGACTCTCCCTCTTGCTGGGGCTTGACGTGCTTTGTTCTGATGTTTACACCTTTAACAATTACTTTGCTGACTTTAGGATATGTCTTTAAGATTTCTCCGACTTTTCCTTTCTCTTTGCCAGTAATTATTTGCACGGTGTCGCCTGCTTTGACGTGCATTCTGTAGCGCTGCGGCTCGCTAGTTGGTTTACCCTTTTTTCCGTACATTTTAAAGTACCTCCGGGGCTAAGGAAACGATTTTAGTAAAGTTTTTGTCGCGCAATTCGCGGGCGACGGGGCCGAAGACGCGAGTGCCTTTGGGGTTGCCGTCTACGTTGATAATAACGGCGGCGTTATCGTCAAAACGAATGCTCATGCCACTGTCGCGGCGCAAACCTTTGCGGGTTCTGACAATGACAGCCCGAACGACATCTGATTTTTTGACGGCCATATTGGGGATGGCGTCTTTGACGACGGCAATGATGACATCGCCGACTCCGCCGTAGCGACGGTTGCCGCCTCCCAATACGCGGATGCACATCAGTTTGCGGGCTCCGCTATTGTCGGCGACATTGAGGTATGTCTGGGGTTGAATCATGGTGATTGTTGACTGTTAACTGTTGACTGTTAACTGTTGACTGTTAACTGTTGACTGTTGACGGCTAATTGATTAATCAAGTACCGATCGGGCGAGCGCGAGATCGCAATTAACTCTTAGCCGTTTTTTGTCCCAAAAATCTCAGCAACCGTCCAACGTTTGGTTTTGCTCAGTGGGCGAGTTTCAGTGATGCGGACGCGATCGCCGGATTTGCACTGATTTTCTTCGTCGTGAGCTTTGTACCGCTTGGTGCGGACTACGATTTTGCCGTATTTGGTGTGGGAGGAGCGGTTTTCGATTGCTACCACGACGGTTTTATCCATCTTGTCGCTGACTACTACGCCAACTCGTTCTTTAATTGCCATAGCTACCTATTTTTGTTGTGCAATTGACTTGTTTTTAGCTACTGTGCGAGCCGAGGCTAGGCTGCTGCTCACTCTGGGCTGACTTCTGGGCTGGGAGCAGAATCTGCTGTTTCTTTAGCTGGGGCTGATTTTGCTGCCGCTTCTTTCTCAGCAAGGATTTGGCGCTCGCGTTCAACTGTCATCAATTGAGCTAGCCGGTGTTTGGCGTGCTTGAACAGGTGAGGCTTTTCCATGCGGCCGGTAGCTTGCTGGAGCCGCAATTCCATTAGTTGGCGCTTGACGGCTAAAATTTGCTCTGCTACTGCGGCATCGCTTAATTCTCTAGCTTCTTTAATCTTGGTCAAAGACATAATTGTGTGCTTTATCGTTAGCGAGCGGTATGACAGAAGACAGAATTGTCTCGCTTGGCTGAAGGTCGAAGGAAAGAAAAGTTATGAAAGCCAGATTTTAAAATGCTGTAGCCGTTTAAAATGCTGATTAATACAGACCTAATTCTACCTTCGCTCTTCGCTATGACTGGTCTTCTTCGCGAGTGATGAACTTGGTTTTAATTGGTAATTTGAAAGATGCCAAACGCATTGCTTCGCGGGCAGTTTCTTCACTTACGCCGCCAATTTCAAACATTACCCGGCCCGGTTTGACCACGGCAACCCAAAACTCAGGTGAGCCTTTACCAGAACCCATCCGGGTTTCTGCTGCGCGCTGGGTGACTGGTTTGTCGGGAAAAATGCGAATCCAGATTTTGCCACCCCGGCGGATATAACGGGTCATGGCGCGCCGTCCGGCTTCTATTTGGCGGGAAGTGATCCAGGCGGGTTCGACGGCTTGGAGCGCGAAGTCGCCAAAGCTAACTGTGTTGCCGCGGGTGGCAACACCGCTCATTCGCCCGCGCTGTTGTTTGCGGAATTTGGTTCTTTTAGGGCTTAACATGGCGAAAGGGAGTTGGGTAATTGGTAATTGGTAATTGGTAATTGGTGATTGCTAATTGCTAATTGGTTTGGAACAACTGACAATTAACAAGTGACAACTAACAGTTAACAATTAGCTAGCCTTCGTTCGATCGATCTTCAAAGTTCTGGCGGCGGCGCTTTTGTTTGGTGCGGGGCACTGCTGCATTTGGTGCAGCTTCTTGTTCCTGTCCGGGAATAATTTCGCCTTTGAAAACCCAAACTTTAATGCCCAGAATACCGTAGATGGTTTGAGCAGTGCAGTAGGAGTAGTCGATGTCTGCCCGCAGCGTGTGCAAGGGGACTCTTCCTTCGCGCGTCCATTCGGTACGGGCAATTTCTGCACCGTTGAGGCGTCCGCTGACTTGAATTTTGATGCCTTGGATGCCGACTTTTTGGGCGCGGGTGATTGCTTGGCGGACTACTCGGCGGAAGGATACGCGCCGTTCTAGTTGCTGAGCGATGTATTCCGCGATCAGTGTGGCATCGGCGTCTACTCGCTGGACTTCGACGACGTTGATGCGGATTTGGCGGTTGCTACCGAGTTGCTGCTGCAAACCGACGCGCAAGGTTTCGATGCCTGCTCCGCCGCGGCCTACGACAACGCCTGGTCTGGCGGTGAACACTTCTAGGTCGATTTGATCGGCTTTCCGCTCAATTCTGACCGAGGAAATCCCAGCATTGCTGAGGGTTTTACGAACGTACTTGCGAATTTTATAGTCTTCTTGCAAGAGTTCTGGATAGTTTTTGGGATCAGCAAACCAGCGAGAGCGGTGCTCTTGGGTAATGCCGAGGCGAAAACCAATTGGATGTATTTTTTGGCCCATAATAGTTGATGAGTTAATTGGTAATTGGTAATTGGTAATTGGTAATTGGTAATTGGTGATTACCCATTTTTTTCAACTTTAAGCTGTTTATTACCTATTACGTTTTTCCCTGGTTTAGTTTTCTAGGAGCGGAGCTACTACTACGGTAATGTGACAGGTTGGCTTGCGGATTTGGTAGGCGCGACCTTGAGCGCGGGGTCTAAAGCGTTTGAGGACTGGGCCTTGGTCTGCGTAAGCTTGAGACACTACTAGCTTGGATTTATCCAATCCTGCGTTGTGTTCGGCGTTTGCTACTGCCGATCGCAAAACTTTGACGATTGGTTCGCAGGCGCGGTAGGGCATGAATTCGAGTAAAATCAGCGCTTCTTGGTAGCTTTTGCCGCGAATTTGGTCGAGGACTCGGCGCACTTTGAAGGGGGATGTCCGGATGTAACGGGCGATCGCCTTAATTTCGGATGTGGTATCTATAACCATTTCGATTTGGGTAATTGGTAATTGGTAATTGGGAAAAAGGTAAGTGGTAATTGGGAAAAAGTTTGTCCGATTACCTATTACCTGTCACCTAATTCGGCTATCTTTTTGCCTTTTTATCACCACTTTTCGCGTGACCTCTAAAGGTGCGAGTGGGGGAAAATTCTCCGAGTTTGTGACCTACCATTTGGTCGGTGAGGTAGACTGGTACGTGCTGTCTGCCGTTGTGAACGGCGATCGTGTGACCTACCATTTGGGGCAGGATTGTGGAAGAGCGCGACCAAGTTTTAATTACTTGTTTTTGGCCGGCGGCGTTGAGCTTTTCGATTTTTGTCATCAGATGATCTGCGACAAAGGGGCCTTTTTTTAGCGATCGAGACATGATTTTTTTAGTAATTCAGGAGTCATTAGTCAGAATTAAGCAGTCATTGGTCATCAGTCCTCAGTCATTAGTTAGCAGTTAATAACTAAGCACTGAAGACTGCTGACTGATGACTAGCTTTGTCTGCCGCCCTTGCCGCGCTTGGAAGCTTTGCGGCGGCGCCGGACGATTAAAGCGTCGCTGCGCTTGTTTTTGCGTCGAGTTTTTGCACCCAATGCTGGTTTACCCCAAGGAGTGACAGGCCCCGGACGCCCAATAGGAGCTCTGCCTTCGCCACCGCCGTGCGGGTGGTCTACCGGGTTCATGACGCTACCGCGAACGGTGGGTCTGCGACCTTTCCAGCGGGTGCGACCTGCTTTACCCAGGCTGATGTTTCTGGCGTCGGTGTTGCCGACTTGACCGATGGTGGCGTAGCAGTCGGCACGGACTTTGCGCTGTTCGCCGGATGGCAGTTTGAGGGTGACGTAGCTACCTTCTTTTGCCATTAGCTGAGCGCTGGAGCCGGCGGAGCGAACGATTTGTCCGCCTTTTCCGGGTACTAGCTCGACGTTGTGGATGCTTGTACCGAGGGGAATGTTCTTCAGGGGGAGGGCGTTACCGATTTCGATCGGCGCGTCCGGGCCTGAGACAATTACTGTACCGACGTTTAAGTTGAGCGGGTGCAGGATGTACCGTTTTTCGCCGTCTTTGTAGAACACCAGGGCGATGCGGGCGTTGCGATTGGGGTCGTATTCGATCGCCTTGACGGTAGCGGGAATGCTGTGTTTGTCGCGGCGGAAGTCGATGTCTCTATACAGCCGTTTGTGACCGCCTCCCCGGTGGCGACAGGTGATGACGCCTCGGTTGTTGCGGCCTTGTTTGGTGTGCTTGTTGCTGGTTAGAGACTTTTCTGGCTCTGATCTGGTAATTTCAGCAAAGTCCGAGACGGTTTGTTCTCGGGTGCTGGAGGTATAAGGTCGGTAAGAACGGATGCCCATAATCGATCTATTTTAGATTTTGGATTTTGGATTTTGGATTTGACGTTTATCGATTTTAGATTTTAGGTTGAAGATTGGCGATATTTGGTTAACTTACGAGTTTTCTGGTTCGAGAATTTTCACCAGTTAACCGCAATTTAAAATCTAAAATCTAAAATCTAAAATCCAAAATCGTCTAGACTTCTGGGAATAGGAGTTTGCGGATCGAGTCTCCGTCGGTCAGAGTTACGGTTGCTCGCTTGTAACAAGGTTTAAAGCCGACGAATTTGCCAACTCGACGCTTTTTGCGCGGCGGGTTTTGGGTGTTGACGCCGATGACTTTGACCTTAAATAGTTCTTCGATTGCAGCTTTGATTTGAGGCTTCGTCGCTTTGGGAGCTACGTCGAATGTGAATTGATTTAATTCCATCATTCGGGTAGCTTTCTCGGTGAGAATCGGACGCTGGATCAAATCTGCGTAGTCGCGGGGGTCGATTTTACTCACCGTAAATCTCCTGAATTTTAGCTATGGCTGTAGATGTGACGATAATTTTGTCAGCCGCGAGAACGTCGTAAACATTCAGGGAGGTTGCCAAGATGACGTTTACTAATTCGATGTTGCGTCCGGATAAGTAGACGTTTGGTTGCGGTTCTGGCAAGATTAACAGAACTTTTGTATCGGGTTCGATACCCCAGCGGGCGATCGCACTCAGCAATTCTTTGCTTTTCGGTCTCGGAAATTGCTCTGCAAATTCTTCAACCACAATGATGTCTTCGGTGCGACTTTGGAATGCTGTCCGCAAAGCGAGACGGCGTTCCTTTTTGTTCATTTTGACTTCAAAGTCTCTCGGTTTTGGCCCGAAGATGACACCGCCGCCCCGCCACAGCGGAGAACGGATTGAACCTGCTCTGGCTCGGCCGGTGCCTTTTTGACGCCAGGGTTTGCGGCCACCGCCTCTGACTTCCGATCGAGTTTTGGTGCAAGCATTTCCTTGACGAGCGTTATTCAGTTGCCGCGTCAATGCTCTGTGAACGATGTGAGACGCATTTTCTTCTTTGGCTACGCGCAGTTCTAAAGTTGTTTCTCCAACTTCTTCGCCTTGCCAATTTCGCACTACACAATTAACCATATCTTTTGTCCTTTGTCTGTTGTTAGTTGTCTGTTGTTAGTTGTCTGTTGTCTGTTGTCTGTCGTCTGTTGTCTGTTTTCAGGTCTTAGTTTTGGGTTTTAGTTTTCAGCTTTTAGTTCTTAGTTATTGCTTGCTACTAACGACCAACCACTATCTACTGACTGCTGACTACTGACTAATGACTACTGACTAACGTCCTACTTTTTTCTCAGGCACAACATTGACTAAGGCGCCAGCTTTGCCGGGAACTGCTCCCTTAATTAGCAGCAAATTCTGCTCTGTATCCACCCGGACAATTGTTAGTTTGCGGACGGTGACTTGAACGTTGCCCATACGTCCTGCCATTCTTTTCCCAGGATAAACGCGACCAGGAGTAGTTCCAGGTCCGATCGATCCAGGCTCGCGGTGGTTCTTGGAACCGTGAGACATGGGGCCTCGTTTAAAGTTGTGGCGCTTTTGAAAACCTGCAAAACCTTTACCGATGCTTGTACCGATGACATCTACTATTTGTCCCGGTGTAAAGGTATCTGCTTTTAGTTGTTGACCTAATTCAAAGGAACTGGTGTCTTCCAAGCGGTATTCCTGCAAGTGGCGCAATGGATTCGCCCCCGACTTGGCAAGGTGTCCTAGTTCTGGCTTGTTTAGAGCCTTTGGTTTGACTTCGTTGTATCCAACTTGAACGGCACCGTAGCCGTCAGTTTGTTTGGTTTTGATTTGAGTTACTGTACAAGGCCCTGCTTGTATGACGGTGACGGGGATGGCTCTCCCTTGGTCGTCAAACACTTGAGTCATGCCTAGTTTAGTGCCAAGAATGCCTACAGACACGGATTTTCTTCCTTTTATTTACGCAAGAGGTTTCGGATTGCGAAATTTACGTCAATCCGCTTGCTCTTGTGCAGAAACATTTATTTCAGTGTTCCTGCAATTAACTGTTATCAACCAACAGCCTTCCTCGGTGTTTAAAATTTGAGTTTTAAATTTGGGAGCGAGCTTGTGGAAGTCTTGCAAGGGTTGAGATTCGCGGCTTTTTACCTACTATATCTCCGAGTTTTGTCTCGGTCTTGCTTTTTTGTGCCAGGACTTGAGCAGCAAACCACTCAGTATCCTTGACGGCGACAATTCACAATAGTACATGAAGTGTTTGCCGTTTGTCAAGGCCGCGATGAGAATTTTTCGCCTCAACTTTAGGATTTATAATATTTCCAGCTCGCAAGCAGCGATCGACCAAATTTTGATACAGCAGGAAACACAAATTTATGGGACTGATTACGACGGGATCTGATCTGATTCGGGATTTGGAAAAGTCGGGGTCGCTGGCCCTGTACGTTCCTTTAGAAGGAGGATTTGAGGGGCGCTACCTCCGCAGGCTGAGGGCTGCGGGCTACGGTGGGTACACGATTACGGCGCGGGGTTTGGGCGATTTGGCGATGTATTTAACGGGGGTTCACGGGGTGCGGCCGCCCCATTTGGGCAAGAAAACTACTGGCAATGAAGGGGCTGTGGGTTATACGTACTACGTGCCGCCGATGTTGAAAACTCAATTAGACAATTTGCCACCTAAAGCAAAAGGACTGGTGCTGTGGATTATTGAAGGGCAGATTTTGTCGAGTCAGGAGATTGAGTATTTGACTGTTTTGCCGACGTTAGAACCGCGAGTTAAAATAGCAGTTGAGATGGGGGGCGATCGAGCTTTTAGCTGGAAGCCACTTAAAGATGCTTTAGTTGCAGCTTAAATTCCGGTATTTGCGATCGCAAATCAACTAAAAAAACGCAGCGAGCAACTAAAGCTCAACAGCTTCTGCTCGCTGGTTTTGATATTTTTGGGAAAAACTTAATTAACAGGAAAAATCTTATGCTTCAGAATCGCGATTATACCATCATCATTGACAAAAGCGGCAGTATGTACACAAAAGACCAGATGGGCGGTAAAAGCCGGTGGGCGCTCATGCAAGAATCGACGATCGCATTAGCGAATAAATGCGAAGAACTTGATCCTGATGGCATAACAGTTTATGTGTTTTCCGGTCGCTTCAAGCGCTATGACAACGTAACATCAGCTAAAGTCGTGCAAATTTTCCAAGAAAACGAACCTTCGGGAACTACGAATTTAGCTGCTGTTCTGCAAGACGCCTTGAACAGTTATTTTCAGCGCAAAGCATCCGGTAAGACCAAGCAAAATGGGGAAACAATATTAGTGGTGACGGACGGGGAACCGGACGATCGCAAAGAAGTGATGAAAACGATTATAGAGGCTTCCCGGAAGCTCGATCGAGATGAAGAGTTGGCGATTTCTTTCATTCAAGTAGGAAATGCGCCGGAAGCTACTAAGTTTCTCAAAATATTGGATGACGAACTGCAAAGCGCCGGGGCTAAATTTGATATCGTTGATACTGTCACCATGGATGATATTGAAGGAATGACCCTGACAGAGGTATTGCTGAATGCAATAACTGATTGAGGAGGCGGGCGAAGTTCACGCGATTATATTTGGGCTAGTTAGCCCAGCAGCATTTTTTAGGGGGGTTTAAGTTATGGAATCTATCGAACGCCTGTTAGGTGAACTTAAGGCAGAGTATCAAGCATCTCAAAAAAATGCTGAGTTGAAAACTCAGGCGCCGGTGCAAGCACAAGCGCCGGCAAATCCAACATTTAAAACATCAGATATAAATTTGTATGCTAGTCCTTTGGACAAGGATTTAGCTCAAATTAAGGCTGAGTACGAAGCGCAAAATAAAGCTCAAGAAGTGGCTTCACAGCAACCGCTTAAGGCTGAGCACGAAGCACCAAATAAAGCTCAGGAAGTAGCTTCACTGGAACCGCAGCCAGCAGAAAAAGTCGCGGTGCCGCAGTTGGAGGTACAAACGCACAGACAGAAAGTTAGGCAAGCTCAGGTTTGGCTGAAAAAGTTGGATAAGAATTCCGATGAGGGATATTGGTTCGATCAGTTTGCTTTTAAGTATTCTTCGAGGATAGATGCGGCGATCGACTATTTGCAAGTGGTGAATGAGTTTGATTGATTGAACTACACCGTATTCATAATTTGTCAGGCCGTTTTTTGGTTAATTGCCATCTCTATTTGTTGTAAAGACACGGCAGTGCTGTGTCTTTGCAAAGGGTAAAATAAATATCATATGATGTCTGATCGAGCGATTAAAAGGGCGGGTTTTTGAGATTGTCAATTATTGGCAGATATTTTTGGTGAACCCGCCCCTACCGTATTAGGGACCGGACATAATATCCTGTGTATCACGCGGTATTTAGGATACGGCAGTGCCGTATCCCTACAAATTGCCAGCAAATAAATATCATTTATAGGGACACAGCACAGTTATTTCCTGTGGCTGCGACAACCACGGGGAGAATTCATCCTATACTAAATTTTTGGCCACAGATGTAGGATGCAACAAAAACAACGCCGCCTTTTTTGCTGTCTCTTCAGATAGCTGAATTTGTTTTAACTCAACAATACCTTCACTGATAAAAGTATCTCTCAAAGCAGCTTTTTCTCCGCTGTTAAAACTCGTTTCGTAAAACACTTCTCTAATTCCAGCCGCAATGACTAATTTCAAACAATAGATGCAGGGTTCTAAAGTGACGTAAATACTTGCCCCAGCAGTAGATATACCGTGTTTAGCAGCTTTGGCGATCGCATTTGCTTCCGCGTGAACCGCCCTTGAGGGCAAAGTTTTACTGGCGTCGCAACTACTCAAACCGGGATAGCAGAAGCCTTGAGTAGTACAGTGTGCCGAACCAGACGGCGAACCGTTGTAACCCGTTGCTAAAACTTGCCTGTTTTTAGTGATCACCGCGCCTACAGGAAAAGCCAAACAAGTCGATCGAGTAGCGGCCAATTTTGCTAACATTAAGAAGTATTCGTCCCACGTCGGTCTTTCTTCTTCTAGATTCATTTTCTATCCTGAATGTATTGGTTGCTGGTTTTCAGACACTCGGCCGCCTTTTGCAATTCTATTCCCAAATAACCAATATGATCGGGTTGGATGGCAGGGGAAGCCGCACAAATTTCTCGCACTAACTTGAGAGGGTTTTTTCCAGAATAACAGGTGACAACTTCGCCACTGCCGGGGGTGGTTTGCGTGACAACTATTTGATTGTCGGCTACTTCAACTAAAAAATTGCCTGCTGCATCGAAAAAGTCTCGATCTTCGCAGATTTTAGCATATTGGGTTTGAATTAGTCGATCGGCATTTTCAAAGGTATCGTCATACAAGTGAGCCGATTGACTCAGCGTTACCAACGGGCCCATCGTCAAATTATAATCGGAACGCCTCGCAATTTCATCTCGAATGTGCTGCTGCAAAGCCCGCAAACCCATGGCATTAGCCGGCCAAGCCGCAAACATATCGTTACTGCGGAGAGTTGCAGTTAGCGATATTTCACCGTCTACAACTCGCACCCAAATGTGATTTAAACAAGGACTGCCGCTGTGCTGGTGGTCTGAGGAACCGTCAGGTCTTCTGTTAACATTTCCGCCCGCATCCCACAGACTAATTACAGCACTTGCCGCGTCAATTTCCTTAATTAGTTTGGCAATAACTTCTTCAATTTGATCTCGTCCAAACCACGACCGCATCCGCTGTGCGTAGGTATATTTAATGCCTTCGTTATACGGGGCATCTTCCAGCATTTGCGGTTTGTACTGTTCGAGGAAATCGCGGTCGATTGGTAAGTAATTCGGTTCTGGAAAATAGAACTCCGCAGGTTCATCTGTAATCACGGCCATTAAGTCAATTAATTCTTGCCACTGTCCGTCATAACCAGTCGGCCGCAGCGTGCCAGTGGTCTTAATTCGGTGGATGATTTTTACCCAAGTTTCGGCGATAGTTTTGCCTTCGATTCTGTGTCCGTATTTCTGGCCGGGGAGTACGGTGGGGACGATTTCGACTAGCGGAAAAGTTACGGGTTCTCCCCAAGGTTCCACAGATTCTTTTTGGGCAAAAGACTTGACACAGGTCACTGTATCGGCTATATTTTGGGCTTCTTTCCATTCTATTGAATGACGCAATAGTTCTAAGGCTTCTGCTGCTATTTCAATATCAATGTAGCCAAATATTGAAGATTTAATTAACCAGCAATCTCTACCTGTATCGCTTTTGCCTGCTTCAAAGCCGTTACGAAAAAAGTCGATTAGGCACGCTGCTGCACCGGAGTTGCGGTCTTCTTTAGTAGCGTTGAGAATTACTAAAAAGCGGACGTGGGGATTGCACAGCAAGTTTCTAATTAAGAAGTTGATGCCGCGAGTAGGCGAGTAAAGTTGTCCGATGACAGCAAACTCGTTGGGTTGTAATTTTTTGCCGTTAGCGCAGCCCTTGGAAAGGATCGCACTTTTTACTGTCCAGCCGCTGACAATGGCTGTTTGCCCCGTTCCGCAAATTAATTGATTCGGTTTGTATAGGGGTTTGTACTCAAATTTATTGACGAGATTTGTGGCTGTCATGGTTTACCGTTTTTTGCACCGCGTACTACTATATCAATACTGCAGAATCTTTGATAATTTTGTTTTAACAAATTCCTCAAGCCAACAATTCACTCACAGCTACGCTAAAACCTGCAAGCACACTTTGAGTGTTCACAACTTCATCGGCATTTAACAACCGCCAGCGTTGCCCTGCATTCACAAATATTAATCTAGCTTCAGGAAACAGCAACCAAACTTCTAAACATCCCGATTCCAAATATTCCTGAGCTTTGGCGAATAACTCTTCGCCGCTATCTTCCGGGGAAGCAACTTCCGCTATCAAAGGAAAACTTTGGGAAAATGCTGTAAAATTGCCTGATTGTGGCAATAATTCAGGAGTAATGTAAGCAACATCGGGACGGCGACCCTGTTTGTTAGTGCGGCAAAGGACTTCTGTAAGAACTTCTCCTCCCTGTCCGCTGGAATTTTTGTAATTTCTCCAGGATGTAGATAGTTTAGATTGAGCGAGACCGTGCTTGAATGTCATTCCTGTTTTCTCCACTAAGTTGCCGTCAACCCATTCCATTCTATCAGCAGGCTTGACTAAAAACTCTTCGAGAGATATGACTTTTTCTGGCTGAGATTCGGGGTAAATTTCGGGTATATTTTCTAAGTTTGGATGTGATTCTGGCTCTGAGTTTTGAGCGGTATCTTTGGGTATAATTATAGTAGCTGTCATGCTAGAAACCTCTTGTTAACGATTATAATTGTACAAGCGATCGCTCTCGATCGCACTCGATGACATGATTGAACTTGGTAGATTTTGTCTTTTCAACTTAGCCCGACAATTTATATATCATAGCAATTCACAAAGGTGACTTTCATGATTCTCTCAAACCGTTTTTCTGAAGCCCTCACCTATGCCGCCGAATTGCACGCTACCCAAGTTCGCAAAGGTTCCGGCGTTCCCTACATTGCCCATTTGTTGGGCACTGCTAGTATAGCTTTAGAATATGGGGCAAATGAAGATGAGGCGATCGCAGCTTTGCTTCACGATGCGATCGAAGATCAAGGCGGCGCCACCACCCGCGAAGCCATCCGCCACCGCTTTGGCGATACCGTCACAGCGATTGTAGACGGCTGTACCGACAGTGACGAGACGCCGAAACCCCCTTGGCGACAGCGAAAACAAGCTTATATCGATCGCATTTCTACAGCTTCTGCCTCAGTGAGATTAGTCTCGGCTGCTGATAAACTTTATAATGCTCGATCGATCCTGAAAGATTCCCGTCAATTAGGAGATACTGTTTGGGAACGCTTCAAAGGTGGCAAAGATGGTTCTCTCTGGTATTATCGTTCTTTAGTAGAAGCATTCCGCAAAGCTGAGTTAACGCCTATAGTTGAAGAATTGGATCGCACAGTTTTAGAATTGGAACAGTTTTCTGAAGGCTGAACACTGAAGGTAAAAATCACTAATTATCAATTACCAATTACAGTCACAAAATGGCAAATGTTCGCTTAGAAAATATTACCCGACGCTACCAAAACGTCACCGCGATCGAAAACATCAGCTTCAAAATCCCGGACGGGGAATTTTGGGTATTAGTCGGGCCATCCGGCTGCGGAAAATCCACAATTATGCGGACAATTGCAGGTTTAGAAACCGCAACTTCCGGCAATCTTTACATCGGAGATAATTTAGTTAACAACATTCCTGCTAGACAGCGGGACGTTGCAATGGTGTTTCAAAATTACGCGCTTTATCCGCACATGACTGTCGCAGAAAACCTGGCTTTTGGATTGCGGATGCGGAATGTTGACCCGACTAAAATTCAAGAACGAGTCGAAACAGTCGCCCGATCGCTCTCGATCGACCACCTCCTCAAGCGTAAGCCCAAACAGCTATCAGGCGGACAGCAGCAGCGGGTAGCACTGGGAAGGGCGATCGCCCGCGAACCGAAAGTATTTCTTTTAGATGAACCGCTTTCTAACCTCGACGCTCAACTACGAGACGACACTAGAGCAGAACTCAAACAACTGCATCAACGGCTGGGAATTACCACAATTTATGTCACCCACGACCAAGTGGAAGCGATGACTTTAGCTGATAAGATTGTAGTCTTAAATGGGGGAAAAATTCAACAAATTGGAGACCCGCAAAGCATTTACGCCAAACCAGCTAACCGCATGGTTGCGACATTTTTAGGCAATCCCGCCATGAACATTTTGCCGGCAATTTATACTAACGACTCCTTTCAAGTAGGAGATCAATCTTTAGCCTGTCCGCCCTCGATTCAGAAAAAATTGCAGGCGAGAGAAGGACAAGGATTTGATTTGGGCATCCGTCCAGAAAATATAGAAATCTTTAGGCCACAAACAGTAGAAGATGATGATTTGAAAAGCGATGTTTGGGCCTTAGAAAAAGTCCCCCTTGATGTAGAGGTAAAAGTAGTTGAACCTCTGGGGCGAGAAACTTTAATTCGCGCGAGTTTGCCGTTGTTGAGTGCTGAAACTACTGTACAGTTACAAATACCTGCAAGTGTTCGCTTGCGATCGGGCGATCGGCTAAAGGTACAGCTTGACTTCGATCGACTATTTATATTTGACCCTTCCACCGGTGAGGCGCTGTATCCTTAACGGGCTTGAACATGACTTACGCACGGGTAATCAGCCACCGGGGTTTTTTTAGTCGCCGTGCCTAAGTCCTCTTCAATCTAAAATCTAAAATCTAAAATCTAAAATAGACTGAGCCCTCCTGTGGGAAAGTCTCGATTCGTAGTTACAAAAATTTACACTTGACATTTATTAATTTACGCAGTAATGATACGATTAGTATTGGCACAACGGTAAAACCTCCCCCCAAAAGTTGATATTTCCTGAATCGGGGCGATCGCGACCCACAACGCCAGCATCTTCGCGCTAAAAAGCGGCTTTGCGCTCCGACTTGGGAGCAACTAGCGAACCAAAAACTCAGAAAAACGTTCTAGCGGCATTTTTAGATGAATCCCGACAACCTGCCTCAAATGCTGCAAACAGGATTTCACCTAACTTTAGGTGCAACTTCTTTTTTAATTGAGACATTGCAAGATCCTCTGAAGCGAGAAGAAAATCTTGACAAACTGAAGTCAGATTTTGGCCAGCTAGCCGATGATCTGCTGGAAAAAGGAGAAATGACTGAGCGAGAAGCCCGGAATTTTGTAGATACTATTTTCTCTCAACCGGGCGATCGGGAGAATGCAGACAGTGAATCTGTCTCGCCCAAGCAATCAGATGCAGCGACTGATGCTCCTCCCGAGTCGGTTGTACAGCCTAACGTAAAGCTAGAGATTCAAGAATTAACTGCACAGATGGCAGCGCTAAGGGCCGAGTTGGAAAATTTGCGCGCCGAAAATTCCCAGTATTAAAGAATCAAGAGTCTTTAACACAGCCGGAGTTTACTTGCCAACTTAATTTAACAGAACCAAACTTTAGTCATTGTCCCATTTTTCAGAACCGATCAGGTCGGCGATGCGATCGCGCAGCAAGAAGTCGCATTTTTCTAATTCGCACTCTACACAAGCCCATTCCCGAGGCGGAATGAATTGGCAAAGCGTGTAGATAGGCTGTTGGCGGCTCAGCACACCCTCGTGGACAAGGTGACGCGCTTCATCTTGGATCACATCTAAAGAGTATTGGATTTGGGGAATAGTGGAGTGAATCATAATGCGCCCTCAATGTTTTACTAAAAAAATTTATGGCCCTGGTAATAATATAGTCCAAACTTACGAATATGGAAGTTAAATTTTGTCCGTATACAGCTATACAATTCACTGCCGTCCATTTAAAAAAATTATAGGAATGATCGGTAAGTGATGGGATCAGTCTTGGGATTTTCAGACGCAGCACATTTTCCTCAGTAGCAAGCGGATCTGCTGGAAAGCTCTATTGAGAACTTAGGAACCCGCCTCCAATTCCCGGTTTCTGGATACTTCGCCACCAAAGGCAGAATTTCTCGCGAGAAACCGGGTTGATAAATTTAACTCCTAACGCAGCAAGCAGCAAAGGAAAGATTCAGAAGTCGCGCAACTCAATCATTACCAGTGGCGTCAATGCCGAATAGCACTTCTAGAACGAGAGATTGCGCTGTCGGCATCTGGCCAAAACAAAATACATAAGGAAGACTCGGAGGCAAGTGTGGCAAAAATTGCTCTAAAACGTAGGGACTGCCGTAAATTAACACAGCTTGCAGTTCTCCCGTTTTTAATAATTTCTTAAACCAATCTTGAGCTGCTTGGGTCAAACCAGCACTGCCTCGGAAGCAATTGCCGCGAATGAAAATTTGCAGCAGTGTCGGAGAAAAATGCTCTGCACCTGTATTTTCAGCGATCGCCCCTGTGCGATCGTCAATCAGTTGCAATTCGTAACCAAACTGTTCGGGAATGGCGATCGCCGGAGTGTGGTTGCCCAAAAACTCGCACCCCAAAACATCATCTACAACAATCAAATTCCGCAAAAGCTGGTTTTCTGCGGGTTTTGCAACCTGCAAAGGTATATTGCCGCCAAATTTCAAAGAATCTCGCAAAATATCGGCAGCAGTTGCCCTGGCATCAGGAGTTGCCAGCAAACTTAAATCGATCATCGACTCGATCAATGTTGAATTTACTGCTTTTTCCTTTTCCTTGACTAACAAACCGACTTTAGCTTTAGCCGACCAAATCCGCTTGACAGATTCCTTAATTTGTGATATGGAAATCCGCCCTTGAGTGACAGCTTCGCAGACAGCCAAAATCGCCCCTTCCGGGTCAAGCGGCATCAGCAAAACATCAGCACCAGCCTCAGCAGCCAAAACAGCAGCTTCATTAGCGCCGTACTTATTGGCGATCGCACCCATCACCAAAGCATCCGTCACAATCAAACCTTCAAATCCCAACTCTTCTCGCAGCTTCCCGATCAAAATTTTGCGAGAAAGAGTAGCAGGAAACTCCGCATCCCAAGCCGGAATCAGCAAGTGAGCACTCATCACAGCATCTACCCCAGCAGCCATCGCCTCAACAAAAGGAGGCAACTCAATCTGGGCTAATCTCGCTGGGGAATGCGGCAAAACCGGCAATTCCAAGTGAGAATCAACCGCCGTGTCCCCGTGACCAGGAAAATGCTTAGCTGTAGTCAAAACCGGGTGTTGGCCTGCGCCCCGGATAAAAGCAGCGGCTAATTTCCCGACAATTTCCGGTGTCTCGCCAAAAGCGCGGACGTTAATCACAGGATTGTCGGGATTGTTGTTAACATCAACCACCGGTGCGAGAATCCAATTTAGACCGATCGCCCTAGCTTCGATCGCAGTGACAGCGCCCATTTGTTCAGCATATCGATCGGCTTTACCTGCATCCTGTCGCGCCACCTCGGCAATCGCCATCGGCGGCCCGAACCAAGTCGCCCCCGCGAACCGCTGGCCGACACCTTCTTCAATATCAGCCGCCAGCAGCAGCGGAAACTTGGCCCAAGACTGCAATTGGTGCGATCGAACTGCCAACTCCGCAGCACTTCCCCCCACCAAAATCACCCCACCGACGCCCAAATTTTCCAGATAATAGCGGAGTTTGCTAGCAGTTGGTTCCCATTCCCGATAGCGAATTTGGTGGTCGAACAAGCAGCCAGAAGCGCGCACCACGAACATCTGGGCCACCAGTTCTGGTAAGGAAAGATTGTCAATCATTCGATTTTAGATTTTAGATTTTAGATTTTAGATTTTAGATTTTAGATTTTAGATTTGGGAATCGGGAATCGGGAATCGGGAATCGGGAATCGGGCATTGGGAATTTTCCCTATCTCCTTCTCTTCCCCTCTTCCTTCTTCCCTCTTCCTTCTTCCTTCTCGCTTCAATCGGGACTTTCATCCTCAGCGAATTCTTCATCGGGATCTAAAGTATCCGGTTTGCGATCGGCAGAAAGCTGATTCAGCAGTATCAACATTTTATCGCCCCGTTCCAAAGAACGGTCTTCTAGAAATATCACTTCCGGTGTCCGGCGCAGTTGCACCCGTTGACCCAACTGGTTGCGGACGTAGCTAGTAGCAGATTTCAAACCCTCCATAGTCTCTGCCTTTGCCTCATCAGTACCGTAGATGCTGACAAAAATTTTTGTATGCTGAAGGTCTCCCGAAACAATTACGTCGGTAACGCTAACCATACCAGCACCTACACGGTCGTCCTTGATTCCATTCAGCAACATCAGGCTGACTTCCCGTTTAATCAGTGAAGCTACACGCTCAATGCGACGATTTGTAGCCATAGAAACTATCCCCTACTTTCCTAATCAGCCGTTTTTATCCCGATCCATAATTGTAGCGCGATCGGTCAGGGGTTTTACGGGCGATCAGGGGAAAAAATGAGAATCAGCACGACACGGATGCACACGAATACAAGGAGGATAGTCAAGTTAGCCAATTGTGCAAACAGTCAGATGACTCAAGTCATCCGTGTATCCGTGTTCATCCGTGTTATGCTCTACTTTTTGCCGGCGAGGGGACTGAAACAAAGTAAACCAAGTTTAACTAAACTATACATTTTAAAACATCTAATATGAATATTCCTAAGTCAATTGTTCGCATTTTTCTAATTCTCCCCAACGGTCAGATTGTGGCACAACTGCGAGATAATATTGTAGGTATTGCAAGTCAAGGGATGCTTTCTACTTTTGGTGGTGGCGTGGACGTTGGAGAAAGTCCAAAGCAGGCAGCGGTGCGAGAACTGGAGGAAGAAACTTGCCTCGAAACCAATTACACAATAGAATTTATCACAACTTTTCTACACCAAAAAACCCAAAATAATCAAAAAGTTATACAGGAAAATCACTTATTTTTGGCTAGGATTAGGAATTTTGAGCAAATAGAAATCAAAGAAGGTGTGGGTTTTGTAGTTTTGAGAAAAGATGTAGATTTTGGGAAAGTCAACGCAGGCGAGGGTACTCAAATGGCTTGGAAATTCTTGCAGGAATATTTAAAATAAAAAGTCATACACAATATTTTTCTTGTGCTGGGACTGAAACATGGAGCAACCCTGCGTTATTATTAGAGCTAGAAGCCATTATTCTGAGAGCAACTGAGCCGCCCTAAAACGTTCCAATCCCACCGGAAAACTAGACTCATGCGATCGACAACTCTGGAACAACTATCTGCTGCCGATGCCGAAGCCATCCTAAAATACCTTCCAGAACGAATTCGTGCCGCCCTCATCGCCCATGCTGCGGAAATTGAATATCCGATCGAAATTGTTGTGGAAATGGCAATTGCTAATTTCCTCGATAGCGAAGCACTTGGTTTTGCCGATTGCAAACCGGGGCGAGGCAAGTAAAGAATCTGAACTTGAAATCAGAGAATCATGAATCAAACAATCGCCACGCAACACCTTTCTCCAGAAGCTATTCATCAGTTGGTCGATTATTTGCCTGACTATATAAAAGCTGCCCTCTTGTCCAAGTCCGCTGAACTTGAATGTTCTCTCGAAGCCGCGATTGAAATGGCAATCTCCAGCTTTTTAGACGAAGAATCCTTTAGCTTTGAGGATTGTTTGTTGGCTAAACGCATGAAAGATACTGTCTGAAATTTCATCGCTCTCGATCGCACTCCCAGTTACGATTAGATTATGCCGATCGGCAAAAGGAATAAAACTCATGGAAAAAGAATTTACAATCGGTCAAAAAGTCAGAGTTGTGGCGATGCCGCCTTACGTCAAAACTGCCGAACCGATGCCGATGCTGCGGCCTGCGAATTTAATTGCGATCGGCGCTGAAGGCGTTGTGATCGATCGGCGTCCCGGCAATTATTGGGGAATTCGCTTTGAAAAAGGTGCTTTTCTGTTAGACAGTCAGTACATTGAAGCGGCAGAAACAATTGTAGAAGGTAATGGGTAATGGGTAATGGGGAATGGGGAATTGAGATCACAACTTAACATCTCCCTTTTCCTTCTTCCCTCAACATCCATCTGTTAAATCCGTTAGACAATCGATTGCCCCACATCCTTCTTCAACAAGCCAGCTTAGCCTCAAAAGCCAAAGAATTAACAGGAAACTCCCCCAAAACTTCCTCTAAAATCGGAGATGTGAAGTTACAAGGTTGAGGCTTGCCCAAATGATAACCTTGAGCGTAATCTACCCCAAGTTCATTGAGTTTATCCATAATTGTTTGATTTTCAACATACTCGGCAATAGTTTTAATTCCCATGACGTGAGCGATTTTGGTAATAGCTTCCACCATGGCGACATCAATAGGATTGTCTACAATATGCTTAATAAAATTGCCGTCTATTTTGAGATAATCAACCGGCAAGCTTTTCAGGTAAGCAAAGGAAGACATCCCGCTGCCGAAGTCGTCCAAGGCAAACTGGCAGCCTAGTTCCTTAAGTTGCCAAATCAAGCTGGCTGCCTTGCTGAGATTACCGATCGCCACGGTTTCGGTAATCTCAAAACAAATTATTTGCGGCGGTATTTGATGGATAGAAAACTGTTCCTGAATAAACTCGATAAACTTTTCTTCGTTGAGGCTGTCCCCAGAAAGGTTAATTGAATAAAGGTTAGGATATTTGCCAAATGACGATTGCAGATCAGACAAAAGAGAGCAAGCAGGGAAGGTAACTATTTTATCGCTGCCTACCCCGGGGTTTTGAACTAATAAATTTGCCGTGAAAATTTTAGATAAATTGCTAAATAACGTGCTAATTACCCAGCGGTCGATCGCGTGCATTAAGTTGTAGCGTTCTGCAGCCGGAATAAACGCCATCGGCGACACCAACTCACCAGTTTCCAACTGGAGGCGCAGGAGGATTTCGCAGTGGGTTCCGGTGGTTGGAGAATTGAGCAAAGGTACGATCGGCTGAGAGTACAAGCAAAAGCGATTCTCTTCTAAAGCTTGATGAATTTGCACCACCCACTCGGTTTCGCCGTGCTGTTTGATTAATTCTTGATCGCCGGCTTGATAAACCTGTACCCGGTTGCGACCTTTATTTTTAGCAGCGTAGCAGGCCATATCGGCGGCGCTCAAAATCGCAGATGTCGAGGCTGTTTTGGGATTGATTGCTACCAAACCAATACTGACGCCGATCGAAAAAGTTTTGTCCTGCCACGCAAAGCGGAAGCCCTGAATGCTTCGCAGCAGCGTTTCCGCAACATTCAATCCTCGTTCGACGGGACGATTGTACAGGAGTACGGCAAATTCATCGCCGCCGAGACGCGCCAAAATATCGGTTTTGTGGATATTGCTTTTAAATAGCTGGCTGACTTGGCGCAGCAGTTCGTCCCCAGCAGCATGACCGCAGGTGTCGTTAACTATTTTGAAGCGATCGAGATCCAGGTAAAGCATCACGTGTTCTTGGCCGTAACCTTGAGCGCCGTGTAGGGCGTGCTCTAGCTGGTACTCAAATTCCCGGCGGTTGACTAATTGCGTCAGGGGGTCATGAGTTGCCTGCCAGGTGAGTTGCCGCGCTTGAGTTCGCACTTGGGTGACATCTCGGAACACAACAACGGCCCCGACAATTTCGCCGCTGCTAGCGTGGATGGGGGCGACGCAGTGGTCGATCGCAAATTCGGTGTTGTTGTGGGCAATCAGCAAATTGTTGCGCCCTTGGTCAACAATCCGACCTTCGCACAAAGCGATTTCGGCGATATTTTCGATCGGCAGCCTGGTAGTTTCGTCAACTATTCTCAGCACGCTGGCCAGGGGCAAACCCTTAGCTTCCGAGGTAGACCAACCCGTGAGTGTTTCGGCAACTGGATTCAGGGTGGAAATACAGCCGTCGGCGTCAGTAGTGATGACGGCATCGCCGATCGATTGTAGAGTAACAAACGCGAGTTCTTTTTCTTCAAAAAATGCTTGTTCCATGCGCTTGCGATCGGTAATATCTCGCTGCACCGACACCCAGTTGGTAACGTTCCCGGAGGTATCGGCAATGGGTACACTGTTGAGTTCCACCCAATAAGTTGAACCGTCTTTGCGGTAGTTAATCAATTCTAGGCGTAGGGGTTCTCGGCGAGAGAAAGCACGGCGAATTTTAGCGACTTGGGTGGGGTCGCTTTCTGGGCCGCGCAAGCAACTGGGGGTTTGTCCGATGATTTCTTGGGGTAGGTAGCCCGTCATTTGGGTAAAAGCTTCGTTGGCATAGATGATGGTGGGGTCGGAGATATCGCTGTCTCCGGCATCCATAATCACGATTGCGTCGTTAGCGTTCACTACAGCAGATTCTAAAAGGTGGAGTCTGGCCTCGGCCCTAACGCGGATAGCAATTTCGCTTTCTAGTCTGGCGTTAGTCAAGCTGAGGGATGCGATCGCTTTTTCCAATTCCCTAGTTCTTTCTGCCACTGAATCGTGCAGAACATCGATCGCCCCGGACATTTCCATCGGGTCAAGTACGCGCAGTATGTTGGTTTGAGTAACTATTCCCAGCAGTTCTCCGCATTCTCCCGTTACTACCAACCTGCGGACTAAACGCTGGTGCATTTCCTGATGAGCTACCCACAGCGAGTCTTCTTGCTTGAGGCTAAATAAGGGGGTACTCATCACAGTTTGGGCGATCGTTTGCGACAAATCTATATCTAAAGCTTGAAATTCCACAATATCCCGTTCTGTGACTATACCTACTGGAATGGGGAACGGTAAATCCATCGATAATTCTGTTGATTCTGTAATTACCACGCAGCTAACGCGGTGCTGCGCCATCAACTCAGCTAAACTCCTAACTGACGCGGAGCGAGGTGCTTGAATGACTTGTGCGGTCATTACTTCTTTCACGCGCCGCATTTTTAAGATATTTGCCGGTTTGAGCATGGCTTGGCGGATGCTTTCCGGCGTAATTACTCCTAAGAGTTGACCTTCACTATCCAATATTGGCAGATGCTTAATTCTTCGTTGCCCCAGCAGAATTAGGGCGCTGAAAATGTCTTGAGTCTCGGATTTTGTCAGAGTTGCTGTCGGCTGCCTCATCACTTGTGCGATGGTGACACCTTTTAAGTTTTTGCCCGAGGCAATCAAATCGACAAGATCCCTTTCTGTGAAGATTCCTTGCAATTGAGAATGTGGAGCACAAGGCGAGGATAATTTTAAGAGTGATTTTTCCACGACAAAGACGCAGACACCTGTCGCGTCTCTGAATGCACTCTTAGTGGGCGGATTTACGATTTCTGTTAGTGGCTGATAGATATCGGTTGGAATGACTGCGTTTAGAGAGCAACTTGGGCGCCGTTGGCCCATCAGGGTAATTACTTCTGCTAGTGGGGTATCGGGCGCCACTGTCAAGGGGTAGCGGTCTATTACTTGAGCTAAGGTTGGCAGATACTTGGATGAATCGTTTTTGAGCATATTTAATTGAGTTTTGCGATCGCGTGGACTCTGCGACATTCCAAAAAAGTGCTGATTTCCAAGCACTAGGTGGATTTTTACGGCGCTGGTGAGACCTAATTAAAATTTATTGTTAAAAATGCAGCAGAGCTTGGGCTGGGGATCGGGCCAGTGACTGCTTTTCTTCTACCTATAAAGTTAGAAGCTTATCTTTATTTTAAGTTAAATTTTCTATCCCGTGACACATTTATTAAAAATAATGTATTTGTTGTGAACTTTTTGCGATAAGATTACCGGCTAAAATCATCCATAGCATTGCGAATCATCTCCCTCTTCAGAAAGACGCATCTGTTTGCTGTATTAGCTAACCTAGAAAAGGTTACTACAAAAAGGCACTGTATTAAGTTCGGCAGTGTTAAGTTTTGCAAAATTAAGTTTGGCAAGCTGGTCGAGACCATGTATGCGTTGTTGAGGGCAATCGATATCACAGCCAATGTGTGAATTAGATCGCAAGTTGCGAAAACAACCATGGTACGATTGTAGATATCAAGACAAGAACTTGAATACAGAGTCTGTGAGGAAAAGAGATTATGAAACGCAATCTATTAGCCGCTACTTTTTTAATTGCTCCCCTAGTGTTGGCAGGCCCGGCTCGCGCTGAAAATCCCGTTCACGTCGAACAGTTATTGTCAACCAGGCACTGTTTTAAGTGCGACTTGTCGGGAGCCGATTTAACGGGAGCTCATTTAATTGGTGCTGATTTGAGAGAAGCAAATTTACGAGGAGCAAACCTATCTCAGGCAAACCTCGAAGGTGCTGACTTGACGGGTGCTGACTTGACGGGTGCTAACTTAACTAAAGTTTTCCTGACTAATGCTAGTTTAAATGACGCAAACCTCGATCGGGCAAATCTGACCGCGGCTATCATTAACACCGCTGACGTATCGGGCGCATCAATGGAAGATATGACCATCACTGATGCAAAAATCTACAATACCCAAATCGGCGTCGGCGGCAGCTACGACCAGTAAACTCGTTAAAAGAATGGAAAACACCAAATTTGAGGTTAAAAACCCGGTTTCTCCCCAGAAACCGGGTTTTTAGTCTTTGTGTAGACTGCCCCGGAACCTCACATTTTCTCTCGTATTTCAACTAAACCCAAAGGAGTCCCGCGCTCTACCTGTACCCAGGTGAGCGTCGGGAGGAATTGGCGTGAGCGAAGAGAGCCGCCCCGAACCAAACCGATGACTTTATGTGTCGGAAGGTGAGGGGCGGTCGATGAGCGAACAGATGATTTTTACTACACCACTTGCTTTTGGTGTCTTCACGAGATAGAATTTTCCCATAGTTCGTGAAAGTAATGCCTCAAATAATCACCGCCAAGTTAAAGCTAAACCTGAATGCCGAGCAAAAAGCTCTGGTGTCTCAGACTACCTTGGCTTATCGCGATGCCTTGAATCATACTTCGCGAGTTGCTTTTGATGCGAACAAAACC
>NZ_JAUBUB010000058.1:0-40743 GCF_036705265.1 Microcoleus sp. B4-C2 | reverse complement strand
GTTCCACAAAGAGTGAATTTTCTTGTGGAACAGGCCGGAAAGCCTGTTCATAAAAAGCTTATTGAGAATGGTGCAACTTCTCAGTTAAATCCGTTAAATCTATTAAATCTCGTACACTGCGCGTTTCCGAGCTTTCTTCTTCCCGATCGATCTGATATATTGATTAAGAATTATTATTTTTGGCAAGCATCAAAGTGGCGATATTTAACAGGCACAAATTTGAAAAACTCGTGGTTCATAAATCAAAAACATTAGCCTGGGCGATCGCACTTTTCAGCGGCATTTTGATGGCATTGACAACCGCACCAGTAAATGCTTGGCTATTAGCTTGGGTAGCATTAGCTCCCCTGTGGATTTTGGTTGTCAGTTATCAAAAGCCAAAAATAGAAGAACAAAAACAAAAATTCTTCCTTCTTCCTTCTTCCTTCTTCCTTCTTCCTTCACTGTGGGGAATTGGCTATCACGGATTAGCTTTATCTTGGATTATGGGAATTCACCCGATGACTTGGTTGGGAGTTCCTTGGTGGCCGAGTCTGGCGATCGCACTTTTTTGCTGGGCATTCATCACCCTCTGGGGAGCCGCCTTAGTCGCCGTTTGGGCGTGGCTATTTGTAATTCTCAACTCCCTAACTTTACCCCGAAAAAATCAAAATCTTATTCTTAACTCCCCCCCTTTACAAGGGGGGGCTGGGGGGGGTAGCTCCGATCTTATTCTTCTTAACTCCCCCCCTTTACAAGGGGGGGCTGGGGGGGGTAGCTCTAAATTTTTAGCATTAACTCGCGTTTTAATTGGCACAGCTTTGTGGTGTGCCTTAGAAAGTATTTGGAGTACAGGTTCGCTGTGGTGGACATCCCTATCTTACACGCAAAGCCCCCACAATTTAGCAATATTACACCTCGGTCAACTCTCCGGGCCCAGCGCAGTAACAGCCGCTATTGTAGCAGTAAATGGCTTAATCGCCGAAGCTTTTATTGAAGGAAGAAGGAAGAAGGAAGAAGTCAGAAGGAAGAATTGGATTCCTTATATTTTGCCTGCGAGTTTGTGTTTAGTTTTGCATATTGCAGGCTGGAGTTTGTACAATCGGCCTTTAATTCAAGAGGCGGGAACATCATTAAAAATTGGCATTATTCAAGGCAATATTCCTAACGAGATTAAGTTTGACTCAGCGGGTTGGGGGCGCGCTTTAGAAGGTTACACCACTGGATACAAACAGTTAGCCGACAGAAAAGTCGATGCTGTGTTAATTCCAGAGACAGCTTTGCCTTTTATCTGGACAAACGAGTATCAGCGTTCTACTCTTTCTTTTTACCAAGCTATTCTCGAACGCGGCGTTGTGGCTTGGGTTGGAGGATTCGGCCAGCAAGAAAATAGTATCACTAACAGCTTATTGGCGATCGATCGCACTGGAGAAATTGTCGGCCGCTACGATAAACTCAAGCTAGTGCCTTTAGGCGAATATATCCCTTTTTACGAAATCTTAGGCGGGATTATTAATCGACTTTCGCCCTTAGATGCTCATTTAGTACCCGGCAATTCTCAACAATTGTTTGATACGCCGTTTGGCCGCGCCATTGTCGGAATTTGTTACGATTCGGCCTTTGCGGAAATTTTCCGATATCAGGCGGCGAATGGAGGCGAATTTATGCTCACAGCTTCCAACAATGCCCACTACAAACCGCCCATGTTGGATCAACATCATGCTCTAGATGTGATGCGGGCCATTGAGACGGATAGATGGGCAGTTATCGCAACTAATACGGGTTACTCTGCTTTTGTAAATCCTCGCGGCGAGACGGTTTGGAAGTCTGGGATTAATACCTATGAAGTCCGACATGCTACTATTTATCGGCGGCAAACTCGGACTTTTTACGTGCGGTGGGGAGATTGGCTGACACCTGTATTGTTAGTATTAGCGGGGTTAATGCGGTTGATTGTTAAAAAAAATTAATCCGAAGCTTTTAGATTTTAGATTTTATGTACCAATCTAAAATCTAAAATCTAAAATCTAAAATCGAATGACTCTACTTATCTTTCACGTGTTCGTGAACGCTAGGAGATAAAGAAATTAAATCGTCGATATTGCGCTGCATGGCAGCACAAATATTGTCCAAAGGCAAATCATTGTCATCGTGCCCGAAGGGATTTTCTATTTCAATGCCGATTTCTTCGATGCCGAACAAAGTAAAACTAATTAAAGCCACAACTAAGCCGGTTCCCCAACCCAAATCTTTCACCATTTGAAAGGGGAGGGCTAAACAGTAAAGCAACAATAGTTGTTTCAGGTGAATCGCGTAAGCCAAAGGGATAGGCGTCTTCAAAATCCGCTCGCAGCCACCTAATACATCAATCATAGAGTTGAGCAACTCATTCATACCAGTTAACTGATAAACATCGAGGCAATTGCGCTCGTACTGCTCGTGCAAGTAATCCTCAATCCAAAAGGCAATTTCTAGAGGCGGATTGTTCATTGATTTGAGCTTTTGGTAGTGCGCTGGGGACATTAACGGCTCCAACTCTGGATTGACTGATTCTTGCCGCAAGTGCAGTTTTAGGGCCACTGCAAAGGCGGGTAACAGGCGCAGGACTGACTTTTTGAGTTCGATATCCTGCGGGTCTTTTTCCTCAATTGCCACCCAGATTTGGCGCGCCAAATTGCGGACGTTGTTGACTAAAGTTCCCCACATTTTTCGGCCGTCCCAAAATCTTTCGTAGGCTGTATTTGTACGAAAAACTAATAGTAGACCCAGGACTATACTGGGTACAATACTCGACAAAATTGGTAAGGAAACTGGCCACTTAAAAAAGTGCAGTAGGGAAATAAAAACTCCAAAGCCGCCGCACAGCAAAACGCGGGGCAAAATTGAGAGAATGACAGACCCCCGAACCTGTAATGCCATTTTAAACCAAGGTGGTCGATCGTCACTCATGCAAGTCTCCTCATTAAATTAAATTAGCCTCGCCCTAGCACGGGCGGCACAACTGCCTGCTACACTTATTTCTTCGGCTCCCACCAGTCGATTTGAGATTCGAGATTTTAGATTGACTCCACAGATAAATCTGGGGCGTTTGAACTTTGGTCTAAAATTTTTTGGTCTCCATGACTGTGGGCAGGGCTTTGATCCCTATTTGGGTGCGGTGAGAGCTTCCGAAAAAAGCTTTCCTACAAACAACCTTTGGATTTTACCCAAAAAACTCATCAGCATCAATCTAAAATCTAAAACCTAAAACCTAAAATCTAAAATTGATTGACTGAGGCACTTAATTCGGTAAGATTAATCATGTATCTTTAAACCTCAGCTTCCGTGCAAGAGCGACCGACATCTGTGCCCCCGCATTTTCACCGATTGCCAAACCAACGGTGGCAAATTTATTCGCCTCAACCACAGCAAGCCGAACAGTTTGCCACTGAAATCGGTTTGTCGCCCTTGCTGGCACAGGTACTGATTAACCGGGGCATCGACTCTCTGAAAGAAGTGCAAGGGTTTATCGAACCGGAATCTCTGGTTTTGCCCGCGCCAACTGATGAGTTTCCAGATTTGGCTGCGAGTGTCAAATTGTTGCGGGAGGCGATTTCGAGAGGGCAAAAAATTGCGATTTGCGGCGACTACGATGCTGACGGGATGACGAGCACGGCTTTGTTGTTGCGAGCTCTGAGGGCTCTGGGGGCGAATGTGGATTATGCCATTCCCAGCCGGATGCGAGAAGGTTATGGGATTAACGATCGCATTGTAGAAGAATTTCACTCGGAAGGTGTCGCTCTCATTCTCACGGTTGACAACGGAATTGCAGCCTACGGCCCGGTTGCCAGAGCACGAGAACTCGGTGTCAAAGTTATTATTACAGACCACCATGATTTGCCGCCAAAACTGCCGCCGGCTGATGCTATTCTCAACCCGAAATTAATCGCGGAATCTTCACCTTATCGCGGTTTAGCTGGGGTAGGCGTGGCTTATGTTTTGGCTATTACTTTGGCTCAGGATATGCAGAAAGTTGGGGGGTTGGTGAATCCGCTGCTGGAGTTATTTACCTTGGGAACTATTGCGGATTTAGCGCCTTTGACTGGAGTTAATCGGCGCTGGGTAAAGCGTGGTTTGCGGCTGTTGCCTCACTCGCAATTGGCGGGTATTCAGGCTTTGATTCAGGTGGCGGGAGTGCAGCCTGGAAGTGCGGAAAGTTCATCTATTCTCAACTCAAAACTCAAGGGCGGGCACGGGGGCACCGCCCCTACTCAAAATTCGTTAAAGCCTGAAGATATTGGTTTTAGGCTTGGCCCCCGGATTAATGCTGTGGGGCGGCTGGCTGACCCTCAAATTGTGATAGAGTTGCTGACTACGGACGATCGCGAATTGGCTCTCAAAAACGCGATGCAGTGCGAACAAATTAATCAGCGCAGGCAGGAGTTGTGCCAGGAAATTGAGCAGGAAGCAATTGCTTGGTGTGAGGAAAGGGCGATCGATTTGCAGCAAGAACGAGTGTTAGTTGTCGTGCAACCGGGTTGGCACCACGGGGTGATCGGGATTGTAGCTTCTCGGTTGGTGGAACGCTACGGCGTGCCTGTGTTTATCGGTACTTTTGAGGATGAGGGCGGGCACGGGGGCACCGCCCCTACAACCTCATCCTCCTCCGTTCCCCCGTGCCCGCCCGCTAAAATTGTCCGGGGTTCGGCGAGGGGAATTCCTGAGTTTAATGTATTTGATGGGCTGAATTTTTGCGCGGATTTATTAACTAAATTTGGCGGACACAAAGCGGCTGGCGGTTTTTCTATGCCTGCTGAGAATCTCGACCAATTCCGCAGCCAATTGTCAATTTTTGCCAATCAATGTTTGCAGCCGGAACACTTAAAACCGCTGGTTTCAGTTGACGTGCGAGCGGATTTGGCTGAGATTAATCTCGACCTTTACCGACAAATTGATGCTCTGGAACCTTGCGGGATTGAAAATAAGGCTCCTGTATTTTGGACGCCTAATGTTTGCATAACTGAACAGAAAATTGTTGGTAAAGGAGGTCACGTTAAACTAACTGCAACTCAAGATGGAAATGTATCGGCTAGTGTGAAGGCGATTGCTTGGCGTTGGGGCGAATATTTTCCTTTGCCTCGGCGGGTTGATCTTGCTTACCGATTGCGGGAAAATAGTTTTAATGGCAAGACATCGGTTGAGTTAGAATTGTTGGGCGTTCGGCTACCGGCAAGTGTTGCTAGTTCCAGGCCGCCGAGGTTCGGAAAAGTTGAGTTTGATTATTGCGATCGCACTTATTCTTGCAGTCTGTCTCCCGCCGGCTCGATCGAGGAATTGAGAATTCGCAACTCTCAAGGACAAGTTTTGGCTGTTGCACCCGGACAAAACATCGGTTTGTTAGGTAACTCCCGCAAAGATGCTAGAGAAGTCGATGTATCTCTACCTTTTTTTGAGAATTTGATTCAAACTGCTAAACACGCCCTTGGTATTTGATAAGAAAGCTCGTGCTGCTGGGAAATTTGGCGATCGAGCGTTGTGAATTTTGCATAATGTGAAACTCAAAACTCCCAACTCTCGATCGCCGCCTAGCGTGCTATAATTACAGGTCGCCGCCTTTAGCTGCCAAGAGAAAAATCACGATCGGGCCAGAAAGCACGACGGCTGCGAGTAAAGCTACCTGAACAATGAGTTGGTAGTCTACACCACCCATACCACTGAAAAGATCGGTTATAAAGTCCATTTGTCCTCCTGACTGTAGTGATTAAGTCTAGATTGTTGCATTAGAAAATCCGCTTCTGATTTTACCGGGCGATCGACCATATTTTTTAAGGAACTTTACAAAATTCAACAAAATGTAAACTACGATCGACCTCTCAGTCATTCGATTTTAGATTTGAGATTTTAGATTTTGGATTGACCCCAGGGATAAATTCGGGGGACGCAAGGATTTTCAATTTTCGATTTTGGATTGATTCCACGGATAAATCACGTGGCGGGTACCACCTTTGAAAGTCTTGGTCACAGGGAACTGCGGACTTGATGCCCCTTCCCGGAAAGTCTCCCAAATCTCAAATCTCAAATCTCAAATCCAACCGCCCCTTCGGGATATGGGCCTCCGGCGCTGGCAATTGATATACTTGAAGAGCCCAAATCTCCTAAAGTTTGGCATTTTCCACATAATGCTCCGAATCTAAAATCTAAAATCTAAAATCTAAAATCTAAAATCAAACTATGGCTACTTGGCGTTGCGTAAAGCAGTGCGGTGCTTGTTGTTACCTCGACCCAACAGAGCGCCCAGACTTAGACGAGTATTTATCAGAAGACGAATTATCGCTCTATTTGAGCTTAGTCGGAGATGACGGTTGGTGTATCAATTTTGACAGAGAGACGCGAGAATGCGGAATTTATGCCGATCGACCGCGCTTTTGTCGGGTAGACTCAGAGGTGTTTGAGGAAATGTACGGCGTTGAGCCGGCCCAATTGAACGATTTCGCGATCGAGTGCTGCTTGGAACACATTGAAGATTTGTATGGCGATCGATCTTTGGAAATGATCCGCTTTAACTCTGAAGTCGGAATTCTCGCCTTACCTGACAACTAACCGACTTGATGCTCATTAGGCTTTCTCTTTGCGGATGATTTTTCGCGCTGGGCATCTCAATCTAAAATCTAAAATCTAAAATCTAAAATCGTCTGCCGGTTTCTCACCGGGAGAGTGTCAAAATAAACAAATCAAAGAAATATCGCGCTGTTGAGTTGAGCCATGAGCAATCGAGAGGGTTTTACGGGGGGATTTATTGCCGGAGCCGCAGTTGGCGGCTTGGTGGGTGCAGTTTTGGGCGCGGTGCTGTCGCGGCGCGCTGCTGAAGCTTTGCTGAGTGAACCTTCAGAAGCAAAGACAAGAAAGATCCGCCAGAGGAAAGCCAGCCAACTCGAAGCCGAAGGGATGGAAGTAGCAAGGCTGAGTTTAGAAGATAAAATTGCCCAGCTCAATCAGGCAATAGATGACGTGCGGCTGCAACTCGGCGACGTAAACGGCAACGCGCCGGCGTCGGGCAGCGAGGGTTCGATCGCCCAAGACTCCTGAATCCCTTTAAAATTTTAGATTAGTCTGGCCGATCGATGGGGGCTACTGACATCTTGCACCATTCTCGCTTAACAGGCCTTTCGGGCCTGTGAAGCCAAGAGTGAATTTTATTGTGGGCCGTTACTCTTCTAGCCCGCCCGTAAACAGCCTCATGCTCCCCCTCTCCCCGACCTATGCTAAACTTTAAGTTAAAGTGTCTGTAAACTTTACTCAAACTACAAGCAAAATTTATGAGTTCTTCCATAGGCCTTTTGGCAACCACGCTGTCCACATTTCTGCAAATCTATGTAGCCCTGATGATTATTCGGGTGCTGTTAAGCTGGTTCCCTAACATCAATTGGTACGACCCCCCGTTTTCAATTTTGAGTCAGTTAACAGACCCTTACCTCAATCTATTCCGATCGATTATCCCCCCCTTGGGAGGGATTGATTTTTCGCCACTAATTGCGTTTTTTGTACTGCAATTCGGCTCGGAATTCTTGATTGGTCTTTTGACCAGCTTGCAAACATCCTTGTAGTTTGAAAAGCTTAAGTTTTTAAGCATCGAGCGTAAATTGTTTTGCCGACCTAGCTGCCGACAACTAAATTTTAGATTTGACATTTTTAGATAAACTCCCCGGTTGAAAAGCTGGGGAGTTTATCGTACATGAGAAATGAGAAATTGCCAGCCACTCAACAATCGAAAATCGAAAATCGAAAATCGAAAACTGCATCGCAATTTCACGGCTAGCCAACCCAAAATCTCAAATCAGCAATCTAAAATCTCAAATAGTTTCGTTAGCGGCGAACCACGCCAGTAAAACCTGTAGCTTTAAATTGCTTGAGCTTCAAAGGTGTTCTCTGATTGGCTGCAACGGAAATTCTGAGCTGAAAATCGCTAACTCCGGGAGGAACTTCTTCTATAGAACCCAACCGAGTCCGGTTTTGCATCACCGGATTGTCGTCAGCATCATAAATGCGGCCGAAAATATCGGCATTGACAACTGGTTTGCCCGTGCTATTTTCAGCTTTCCCAGTAATCAAAAAGCAGGTAGCTTCCATAGAACTGCCGCTGGTGACTGTTCCTTCTCCCATTTCTGCGGGACATTCGCGATAAGAAAGGTCGGAAAGTTTAATCTGCGTCAGAGCCCAAGCAGGTGGAGTGAAGACCAAACTAAAAATTCCGATTAGGCAAGTAGCAAAAAAAAGGCTGATAGCTCGAAATTTCATAAATTGCGGGGCAAGTATATTTTAATTCTCAGCTTAGCGCGAATTCAGCCTCAAATTCCTACTTATAGGAATTCGGAAAACTAAAGCTACTTTTTGAAGAAATGGCATTAGTCTAGACCTAAATGCTGACGTAAAGCTTGGCGCATCACATCGACTGGGACAGATTCTTTATCCAGCCAAATTTTTAAGGCGGCTGCTCCTTGTTGAACTAGCATTTCGAGTCCGTCAATAGCTCGCGCTCCCCGAAGCTGTGCATCTTTGAGAAACTGGGTAGGATTAGGGGTGTAAATTAAATCATAGACGATCGCACCTGCTGAAATTCGATCGATCTCACCAGCCGCAACCGGCGACTTTTCCCCCTGCGGATACATCCCCACAGGCGTCGTGTTCACCAGCAAATCTGCCTGCGAGATTAAGCTTGACAAATTATCCCAAGTATGCACCTGCAAATTCTGCACGGGCATCGGAGAATTGACCCAACTCTGCTGAAATTCCGCTAAATTTTGTTCGTTGCGGCCGACAACGTGAATCTCTGCACATCCCAATTGAGCGCATCCAGCCACAACAGCTCTCGCGGCCCCGCCATTCCCCAAAATTACCGCTACTTTCTGACTCCAATCGGAACCCGGAGATCCCCCTAAATCCCCCTTAAGAAGGGGGACTTTGAGTGAATTCTCCCCCCTTTGTAGGGGCGGTGCCCCCGTGCCCGCCCTGCGGGGGGGATCTGAATCTGATTGGAAAGTTTGAAAAACCCCCGTTTGCAGCGGCGCGAGAAAGCCTTCAACGTCTGTATTTGTGCCGCACCAACCTTTGTCAGTCAGGTATACGGTATTGACTGCGCCGATCGATCGGGCGATCGGGGAAACTTCTGACAACAGCGGTAAGATTGCTTGTTTGTGGGGAATCGTGATGCTAAATCCCCGAACGCCGATCGCCGCAAATCCTGCAAGAGCAGCTTTTAAATCCCCTGGTTTTACCGGAAACGGCAAGTAAACAAAATCGACTCCCAAGTGGGAAATAGCAGCATTGTGCATCGCCGGCGACAAAGAATGTTCGACGGGATGACCAATTACTCCTAACAGTTTAGTCGTGCCTTTAATCATTTTTGTTAGTTGACTGTTGACTGTTTATGATTAGGCGGAGATAACTCTCAACCATCAACCATCAACTCTCAACCATCAACTGTCAACTGTCAACTCTCAACTCTCAACTGTTTCCCGAAACTCTTTGGCGTCAGCCAAAATCGGATTGACATCAAACCAATAATCTTCGCCGTAACGGTATTCAAACACCCAGAGACTCCGCAGCAATATTTGGTATTTAGTTTCCCCGTTCACAGTTTTGGTAACGGATACTTGGCGCAGCAATTGCCACTCATCAGGTTCGATCGCCAAAGTAAGCTGGTGGCGGCGCTGGACGATCACATTTTCCAAAGTTTCCCGCGACAGAGGAGGGTCTTGTTTCTGCAGACAGCCATACAGTAGTTGCAGCAAATTGCGGACATGACCACCGCTAACTCGACACAGGCGATCGAGAGTTTCCGCAGAGTCGAAAACTTTGCCCACCAAAGCATAGCGCTGTGAAGGATGCACGGTGGGAAAAGCCCGCGCCAGAACCATTTGCCGCAGCAATTCCACACCCTCAGAGCACTCAGAACCGTCGCTAAACTGCACCGGCACCATCGGCAAAACCTTCGGATCTACCCCAAAGCGATTGGTCAACTGGCCCAAATCGTTAGAGAAAATCAGCACCAAAGGAATTGTATACACGACGTGGCAATTTAGTCTTGCCAATTGTTCGCCGCGATCGACAAACAGATATTCCGGCTGCAGTCGCCCCGTCGGTTTCGCGCACAGGTGTATGCGATCGAGATTGTCGATAATTACTACAAGTCCTTGTTTCCCTTGGCGTTTGAGTTCTTGATTAGCCGGCTCCAGCAACTCCTTATTAAGCGCATCTAAAATTACGTTAGTTCGGGGCTCCAAATATTGCCTCAACTCCGATCGCAGATTCGGAGCATCTTTCGCCTTAGCAGTAATTTTGCCAATTCCCAACGCCAGAGAAAACTCTCCCTCCGTGCTGGCATTTATTTCCCCAAAACCAGGGACATTAGCTTCAGCGCTCAAGTCTATTTGAGTTTGAAAAACATCAGCAACCCCTTTGAGCAAAGCTTTAAAACCCCTCGGTTGCAGCTTGATTTTCATTTTCTCAATGCTTTCGCTCACCTGACGAGCAACGCTCAACAAAATGTCAGTGATATCTACATCTGCCATGTCTAAGTCTTTACTCGACTCAAAATAAACAACATGAAATCCTTGTTGCTGCAATTGAGCTTGTAGCCGCAGCAATTCAGTTGATTTACCAGAGCCGATGTGACCGGTGAATAATTGACAGGTAGGTGAATCGGGGGACAGACGGCTGATGGTGCGCTCCAATTGTTCTACGATCGTGCCGCCCCGCACTGAAGAGAAATCGATATAGTATTGTCGGTCTTGTTGATTTGCTACTGCCAGGGTGTAGCTGGGATTGCAGGCGCTATAAAATTTCTGTAAATTTAGTTCCATACCCTGTTCCATCTTTCACAACATTATGCCCTAATACCTTATTCGTTTCGCTACTTTACTAATCAGAACAAGTGGCCCGTTTATTGTGCTGTTTTATTTTGCGGTCAATATCTTGATGTAGCTCATACAATTTTAGATTTTAGATTTTAGATTTTAGATTTTAGATTTTAGATTTTAGATGGGTAATGACTCATCACTATCGGGTTTGGGTTCTTCCCTCCCTGGCTATTCTTTTTTTAAACTTTTATCATAATACGCGCTAACCAATTATACCTAATTTTTGCCTATAGGGAATGAAGGGAAATCACTAATACCCGATAACTAGGCAATCGCTCTGTCTGTGCCGATCGCAATTTTGTATATTGAAATCAACGACGAAGAGTGGGCGGTAATGTTCTCGCGTTAAAGTGGCTATTTGAGTACGGTTAACCGAATATATAAAGGGCGGGTGCAAGTTCCCGCCCCGACTTCATAAACCAATATATTGTGTTTTCTATGCTGAATTGTCCGATAAATTATCTATATTCCGCCTCGGATACAAAAAATACTTGTTGTCAGTTTGAATAAAAAAAACACGCTAGTATAGAAACCGCCAAGGCGGTTGCTATATCCCCATTAACCGATTAATCATGGCTATAATTACTAATCCTAAGATTAGCGAAATCAATCAGCTAATCCGCCTTGAAATTGCATAGTAAAATAAATTTTTCCTCTTGTGGGGAGTAGGGGTTGGGCAGGAAATCCCGCCCTCAATATACAAATTAAATGCACAACAGCTTAGATCAACAAACCCATATTCTTTTCGTCCTATACTTTGTAGTTTGGTATTCTTGAGTGGCAGTTAGTTTGATTATTCAAATCCTAAATATACTCAGTACAGTCAATCGATTTTAGATTTTAGATTTTAGATTTTAGAGGCGACCCCACGGATAAATGCGGGGGCTTGAGGATTTTCGATTTTCGATTTTGGGTTGATTCCACGGATAAATCACGTGGCGGGTACCATCAAGAAATTCGTGGTCAGAGACCATACTGAATTGCCAACCATTTCTCACGCTTGCCTGCCCGTTATCAAATTTCTCAGTCTCATCAAACTGTGGTTCAATTTAGTCCACTTAAGTGGACTTCAGCTATGAGACAGGGATTGAAATCCCTGTCGGATTCTCGGACTCATCGATCGACCCCGATCGCACTTTTGGGGCGATCGGGTTTTGCTTTCAGTCCGCCGGGGATTTCAATCCCTCTCGGACTATGGGACTCGCAGATCGATCAACAGCGTAACATCACCAAAAATCCCCCGCTACAGCATTACCATAGCGAGGGATTTTTGTCAACCTAGAAAATCAACTTTCTTGCAGTTTGTTGTTAGCTTCTGTCGATCGCAGCCACAGGCTCAAAACTCGGAACCACAATTTCACCATTCTGCTTAGTCAACTGGTTGTACAGTCTTTCAGTATTCGGGAAATTAGCAGCCGGTAGAGTCGGGAAGCGGCGGTAAGGAACAGTATCCTCACCAAAAGCCTCAGCATATTCAACGCTGTTCAACATCGCGTTGATAAAGCCCTTAATCCCTTTACTTGCCAAGATTTGGTTATAAGTCCGAATCTCCGCTTGATTGCGGGGAGCACGGCCCAAGAAGTGCTTGGTTCCCAACTCAATTACCTTAGTATTGGGATAAGGTGCGTAGAACTGTTTGACGTACAGCGACGAGCAGCCCAAAGCCTCAATGAACTCCTTGAGATTGATTTCATTGTTGCCCAGTTTGCTTTCCAGCGCCGTGAATTCATTCTTCACAACGTAGGGATTCAAGTCGCGTTCAAAAACTTGACGGTAAGCAGCTTGAATTAAAGTTTTCAAAGCTACTTTGTCCGAAGTAGTCGTCAGCTTGAACACCTTAGTTTGTTCGCGCCGCTTGCTGACACCTTGAGCGAGGCTATTTTGTAACTCGAAATCGCCCCGATCGAGCGCAGTGCCGAGTTCGATAAACCGAGGAGTTTCAGGAGTCTTAGCTTGGACATTTTGCTCAGCGACGGAACCCGATCGCATCGTCCGCATAGACAAACCACCGGGAGTTACATAGCGCTCGTAGGGCACTGTATCTTCCCCGAAAGCTTCGTTGTACTCCATGCTGTCCATGATGCTATCGACCAGCGCGTAGAAACCCTTCTTGGCGCAAATGTCAAAGTAAGCGTTCATTTCCTGACGGCCATAGGTAGGGCGTCCCAGGAGTCGGCGGTGAATGTACTCGATCGCCTTACAAACGTAGAGCTTGCTCCAGTACATATTGCGGAACACATCAGACTTCGCCAACATCCGAATAAACTCGCGCATCGGAATCTCGCCGTTTTCCAGCTTAATTTCCGCTACCTTTTGGCGCTGGCCGTCGAACACGTCGCGACCAAACACTTGCAGGTAAGCTGCCCGAATCACCGCTTGGGTGGAACTTTCGGTAAATTTGACACTGGAAGCATTGCTGTAGCTGCTGGAGACACCGCGGGCAGTTTTCTTGGAAGCGACATAGTTGCTCGGTAACTGGTCTAATTTAAAGACCTTGGGGCCCAGAGAACCAGGAGCAGCACCGCGAGCCGCCGGATTGCTCAACTGATTGTCAATACCTGCACCTTGACGGATCAGGATACGGCGAGTGTCTTTGCCGAAGGGAGCCGGACGGCTCTTGGGGTTGCGAGTTTCTTTCGGGAAAATCGCGCCGAACTGAATTTCTAAGGGGTCATTGCCAACACCGTAAACGTGCTGGTCTGGCAGAGGCTGGTTGTAGCCAGCAAACAAGGTGATGAACTGAGGAACCTTGCGGAACGGAGCGCTGAAATTGAACAAATCAATTTGCGGGCCCCAGTTGCGACACTCCTGAGCTTCTTGGCCCAAACCGCGCAGGTAAGGCACTGTTTCTTCACCGAAGTAGTCGGAATATTCTTGCGAATAAACCATCGCGTCTACGAGGGCTGCCAGACCCCCTTTGCTGACGATCGCAAAATACTTGCTAAATTCCTCCCGCGAGCTCAAACCGCGGCCGAGGAAGTGGCGGGCGGCAAGTTCTACAGCGCGGCTGTTGACAAACGGCTCGTAGAATTGCTGACGGTACAGAGGAGATTTGCCAAGGCGGCGAATAAACTCTTTCATCGAGATTTCGCCATTTTTGACCTTGGATTCCAAGTCAGAAATGCTTTGGCTGTATGCGCGGCTAATGTCGCGCTCGAATACTTGGCGGTAAGCTGCTTTGATTACTTCTAGCTTTTCGGCCGAAGACAGACCGGTTTTCATGACGAATTTCGACCGTCGCTCGGCTGCGTTGAAGTAAATCTGAGGCAGTTGCAGCCCTTGCTGGTCGTTGCTTTCGCGCTGCCGCACCTTGTCTGAAGGTGTGGGAGCTTTGAATTCGGTAATTGCTACGTCGAAATACTGTCCGACGATCGCACTTGCCTCTGCATTGTTTCGGAAATAGCCCAAAGATGCTGCCTTCATTTCCTGCATTGCCACAATTGTGGCCGCCGAAGAGCAAGCATTTTCGATGATTTCCCGCAATCCGCGCACGTTCACCGAAATAATATTCGGGTCGCCAGCGACAATTGCGTAGGTGATGTAACGCAAAAACCAGCTCAAGTCCCGCAGAGATTTGGTCATGTTGCCCGGGCCGTAGCGCGAGACATTGATCGGCTGAAATCCTGCTGGGATTGGGCCGCTGTAGCCGCCACCGTTGCCAGAAAATAGATTTCCTAGCCCCAAGAATCCGCCGCCGCCACCGCCGTTGCCGCCAGAGCGGCTTTCTACGTAGGTGACATTTCCCAGTTTCATGCCTTCAGAGACATTCGCCGAACCGCCACGTGCCGCCCCTGCTACAGCCATCGCAGGTTCTTGTGGTCTTTCCAAAAATGCCAGCGGGGAACCGCCGGTAAAAATCCGGTTAGCTGCGCGGGATACTATCAGTTCCGAGTTTTGGGTCAGCGTCGCAGAGATATCGATCCGAAGAGCCCCGGAACTGAAATAACTTGCTAGTTCGCTGAGTTCGCCCCGCTGTAGAAAGCGGTCTTGCTGTTCTGCTTGCGAAATTGTTGCGACCGGTACAGTTTGATATAGTTGCGGACGCGCAACCGAGCTTCCACCACTTGCTTTTACAGTCATTAGACTCTTTCGCTCCCTATCTAAATCGTTGCAGCATTTAACCAGACTAACCTTGCCTTCTCATGCAGGTCAAAGTAGGTATTTTTGCTTTGTTTACTTTTTGCCTTTACCTGTCACGAGGTTCGGGCGCGCTTACTTTCTTAGATTAAAATGTTTTGGTTTCATCTTTCTGCCTGCGGGTAAATGTCCGATCCGAAGGCAGGCACGGGGTACTCCCTCCGCTGCGATCCGTCGGTATACCCGTGGAAAAAAAGACTCGGCAGGAGAGTTGCCTTTGGGCGATTGCAGCCAGTGCCTTGAATTAAAGGAAAAGAAAATCAAAAATTTTCTTCTGCCTGTTTCGAGACCTGTTGCTCTTTTGAAAGACGCCTCCGCTTTACCCGACAGTTCAGCGGTGGGCTATTGACAGTCCTCGTTTGTTAAAAAGCCTGTCGAGATTTATTGTATAGATTTAAGAGAGCTTATATGAGAAAAAATGATAAGTTTTATTACGCAGAAGCTGTCAACCGATTTTAGATTTTAGATTTTAGATTTTAGATTGAAGAATCGACCCCACCGATAAATCCGGGGGGCGCGGATCAAATTGCTGTCGGTCAGTGGTCAGCGGTCAGTTGTCAGTCCAATCCCGAATCCCCAAGCCCAACAAATGTCACCTATGGATACTACACCCGATATCAGTGCTGCCGTGCGGCGGCTTTACGATACTTTTCCTTTCCCGCCCGATCCTTTGTCAGATGAACCGCCCCCAGGCTACAACTGGCGCTGGAGTTGGCCTGATGCTTACAATTTTTGCACCGGCCAAAAGCCGCCAAAACTAGATGTTCGGATTTTAGATGCTGGCTGCGGCACGGGTTCGAGTACCGATTATCTGATTCACCTCAATCCCGAAGCTTCGGTGACGGCGATCGACCTGAGTGAAGGTGCTTTGAAGGTAGCACAAGAACGCTGTCGGCGATCGGGAGCGCGGGAAGCTGATTTCCGCCACCTCAGCTTGTACGATGCCGCCGAGTTAGAGGGCGAGTTTGATTTGATCAACTGCGTGGGCGTGCTGCACCACTTACCCGATCCGATCCGGGGCATTCAAGCGCTGGCGGCGAAGTTGGCCGAGGGCGGTTTGATGCACATTTTTGTGTATGCTGAGCTCGGACGCTGGGAAATTCAACTGATGCAAAGGGCGATCGCACTTCTCCAAGGCCCGCAAAAAGGTGACTATCCCGATGGTGTGAAAGTCGGTCGTCAAATCTTTGCTTCTTTACCAGAAAACAACCGTCTTGTCAAGTACGAAAAACAGCGTTGGGCAGGAGAAAATCAGCGGGACGAATGTTTTGCTGATATGTACGTTCACCCGCAGGAAATTGACTACAATATCGAGACTTTGTTCGAGTTAATTGACGCTTCGGGATTGGAATTTATCGGTTTCTCAAATCCGGGATATTGGCAGTTAGAAAGACTTTTGGGCAAAGCGCCGGAATTGATAGAAAAAGCTCAGGGTTTGACGGAACGGGAGCTTTATCGATTAATTGAATTGTTGGATACGGAAATCACTCATTACGAGTTTTTCTTGGGCAAAAAGCCTGTTAATAAAATTGATTGGTCGGACGATGAGGCACTTTTGGCGGCAATTCCAGAGTTGAGTGGTTGTATGCACGGTTGGCCTAGTCAACAAGTGTTTGATTGCAACTACCAATTAGTCAATTTGTCAAGTGCTGAATTTGAGTTTTTGCAAGGTTGCAATACCAGAACTGTGGGAGAGATTTTGGCGGATGTGGAGATTGGATTGGATGAAGTGCGATCGATCTTATCAAAACAGCTAATTTTGCTAACACCCGGTAAAATCTAAGGGCGGGATCTCCGGCTTAACTCCTACTCCCCACAATCAAATTAGCTTTTTGTGGAACAGGCCGGAAAGCCTGTTCTTTGCTCGGAGTATAATTTCTGTTAAATCCCCAATTAATCAAGGCTTTACAGTTGGAGGATTAACAGCCGTAATTTGTGAATAACGAGCGAAATCAGCAATGTTAAAAGTTAGGATATGGGTTAAACCATGAACTAGCATAGCAGCAACTAGCCGCGCATCATAAACGTTAACACCTACAACCTTATTTGCGATCGCCAGTCGCTCCCATTCTTGATAAATTGCTTCGGTATCCAACAACAGAGGAAAAAGCTGTTTTAAGCGATTAATTTCTGCCTATCCTTCTATTTCAGTACGCCCTAATCCATGTCTCTGAATCGGGCGCGTGCAAACGTTGCTTAACTCTCGGTTTGGACTAAGGAATGAGAATTAAATAACTTCCACAAGTTTGTGGAAGTTATTTCTCATTCCTCAGTTCCCAGGCTGGAGCCTGGGAACCAGTTAATCCTGGATGCACGTACTAGGATTTCCTGTCATTGCGAACGTAGTGAAGCAAGTCTGACTGGTGGTTGGATTTTTGCCCGTAGCAATCCCTAGTTTTTCTTGCAATTATTCAATGATTTTTTGCAGCCCCAGTACCATTTCTACAAGTTCAGCTTGGCTCAACTGCTCTATTTCGGTTTTTTTCTGCTTTCTGGTTGCTGCGGGCTTTTTCATTGGTTTATTTTACCAACTTTTGTCACCGAAGTTTTTTTGACCTGAATCCTTACGAATTTTTTTATTCTGTTCTTTCAATGATGATGGTCATGTGAGCTACTAATGCACCTATCGCTCCTACTGCTGCAATGACTGGAAACAAGGCTGCACCGATGACTCCACCGACTACTCCCACCGTCAAAGGAACTTCTACTAATATCCGTCCCTCTTCATTTTTGATAATGATGCGGCGGATATTTCCTTCGTGAATCAATTCTTTAACTTTAGCAACCAAATCGTCGCCGTTAATTTTTACCTCCTCGACGCTAACTTTTTCCTGAGTATAAGCAGGGGTTTCTAGAGGAGTCGTTTCAAAATTAACCTCAGAAACTTTTTGGGCAGAAACTTTTTCAGATACAGGTATTGATTCGAGCTCTCTTGTCCCGACTGGTTCTTGTGCGCGATCAGTAGGTGTGTCCATTTTTTGTTCTCCTTTTAGGTAAAAGTATTTTTGTATAGAATGATATTGAAATATAACACGCAACTTTTTTTGAATCAATCATTCTTTTGGGTGATATTGCTGCTGCTGTCGTGATTTTCTGAAGGTATGATGATGAAAATTCTCTGACTCTCTCGCTTCTGGGCTTATCCCATCTGTCCCTATCTCCTTGTGCCGTTTGGTTAACTGTCTGCTTCTGGCCCTCGCATCGCCTAATCCTTGAAAAGCGTCCAATCCAGACAACGAAAGGATGAGAGCGACTTCCACACTCTCAGAGACTCAGACTCAACAGGTGTACAGGTTGAAATACTGACATTGTACTGAAAGTACGATCGTCCCGCCGTGTATACAATTACCACCTCTCGTTCGGGAAACCGCACATGAAAACCGTCGCTTACTTTCCTCAAATGTTATTTCAATTTAGCTCAGTGCGATCGCCACATCAAACCCGACCCCCCGAGGTTCCTCAAATCAACATCTTAGAGTTTCTAATGAGAATTGCCTAAAATCAAGGGGAGGAGAAGTAATAATGATCGAAATATTACCGCAACTAAACCAACTTGTTCACATTGAAGTTGAATTTGGGGAAACGGAAAGGTAAAATAGAATTATTTGCTTCTGCTTCCTCTTGATTCTCCGTGTCCGATTTGCCAGCGACAAAGTTTGAATCTCAAGTTGGGAACCCGATGGTACTTTTCTGGAAAATTTTAAGGCACATCAAGCGGATGTGTCGAATGTGAGTTTTAGCTGCGATCGCACAACTTTAGCATCTGCCGGGAAAAATTTCGTTGGTGAAGCTTTGGAGTCTCGATGCGGCTAAAGTATAAGCTGCCGAACTTGACAAATTGCTCGCCATCGGCTGTCCTTGGCTCGGAGACTACCTACAATACAATCTTCGGGTTGAGTGCGATCGGCATTGGTACAAAAAAACTGACAATTGAGATTCATTGGCAATTGCCGGAAACCTGTTTTGCCTGAATTTTAAAATCGGGCGATCGGCTGCTGATTTGTCGCTATTCTTGTCTTATTGTAATATAATTTTACGCAAGGGGCAATACGAAATGTACTGCCACAGGTCGCAGATGTCTATCCATCTGAACCAATTTAATGTCATCAAACATTAAAAATAGTTATGACTGTTATATTCGGATTAGTAAAATCTTGGATATATAAAATTCAATACATAGTCAGGTTTCAAAGGGGTGTCTGCTGTTAAATCAATCTAACCTGCAATATCATTTCTGGTGACACCAGCACGATTTAAGGAAAAAAATCCTGCTGAATTAACTGGATTCGAGGGAGCAGAGGAAAGTTGATGACTAAGCTATAAAAAGAGTTGAAAAAGCCTTCTAAATAGTAGGCAATACTCCAGCAGCAAACCACAACTGCCAATTACCAAAGGAGGGAGCAGTGTATGAAACTGACGGGTTGAGTCCCCTAAAATCGTCGCTTGGTTTGCGATCGACTCTACAGGAATTAACCCTGTACGACTTTCTCCTAGAATCTGAGTGTCCGGGAGACGAAGTTGCTAAAATTTTTCAAGCAAACCCTTTAGTTCCGGGCATCATCATCACTCAGCAAGGAAAGTTTATAGGGATGATTTCGCGGCGGCGTTATTTTGAACACATGAGCCGCCCCTACAGCTTGGAGTTATTTTCTCAACAGCCTTTGTTCATACTCTACCGCTTTACTAAAACTGATATGTTGGTTCTCGATCGCGACACCTCAATTATGACAGCAGTGCGGCAGTCTTTGGAGCGATCGCCCGAACTAATCCACGAACCAATTGTAGTACAAGTAGAACCGGAAACTTACAAACTTTTAGACGTACACCAACTGCTGCTTTCTCAGTTGCAAATTCACGAGTTATCAACCGTGGCGATGCGCGAGTCGCAAGCACAATTGAGACATCAAGCCCAACAGCTCGAACTTGCCCTGCTGGAACTTCAGCGCACTCAAACTCAACTAATTCAAACAGAAAAAATGTCTTCTTTGGGGCAGTTAGTAGCAGGAGTAGCTCACGAAATCAACAATCCCATCGGCTTTATCTACAGCAATTTGCACCACGCTAAAGAGTACACGCAAGCTTTAATGCAGATGCTCGAAATCTACAGGCAGCAGTGTCCCGCATTCATACCGGAAATTGCAGCGGAAGCGGAAAAAATAGAACTAGATTATTTGCTAGAAGACTTGCCCAGAGTCTTAAATTCTATGCAGCAAGGTGCAGAAAGAGTGCGCGACATCGTTTTGTCGCTGCGGAATTTTTGCAGATTAGACGAAGCTGAAATGAAGCAAGTCAACATTCACGACGGTATCAACAATACGATTATGCTTTTGCAAAGCCAGCTTAAAGGAAAACCGGGGCAGGAGGCGATCGAAATTCACAAAGAATACAGCGACTTGCCACTGGTGCAGTGCTATCCCGGACAACTCAATCAGGTATTTATGAATATTTTACTTAATGCAGTTTACGCTCTGGTTGAGTCTAATAAATACGAAAATGTCGATAAAAAAAACGCAAATAAGTCGCAATTAGGCGAAAAAGATCAGTCTAGTACAAAGACTCAATCATCAGTTTCTAAGTCTACCCGCCTGATTCCTACGATTCTGATTCGCACCGAGTTAATTGAGAAAAAAAAGGTAATAATTAAAATTTCTGACAACGGCCCGGGGATGACAGAAGATATTCGGAAGCGGTTGTTTGACCCTTTCTTTACTACTAAGCCAGTCGGCCAAGGAACGGGTTTGGGACTGTCGATTAGCTATGAAATTGTTGTCAACCAACATGGCGGCGCATTGAAGTGCTTTTCGGAACCGGGAAAAGGAGCCGAATTTGCGATCGAAATTCCGCTTCAACAGTCTTCCCTCGCACAGATTTTGCCTCGCTTTGCGTGATACAACAGAAGGAAGTTCGGCAACGAGCAATGTACGGGATTTAACGGATTTAAAATAATTAGCATCTACTCAAAGGTGGTCAGAAACCGGGTTTTTCACCCTCATATTTGCTTGCAGCGCGCAGATTCGGTAAAAAACCCGGTTTCTTAGGTTGGAGTGCGTCTAGGACTAAAGAATAAAGCCCGTCGGCTACCGCGAACCTTTGCAAACCCACTTCCACAAAGGATGACTCGGCCCCTGTTGGCGAATGCGGCGAACTTGTTGTTCCAAACCCTGTTTTTCCCGCAGGGGCAACCCTCGCACCATATTGCGACTTTGCCAAGTTAGCACTCCCAAAGTCATCCCCAAGCACAAACCTAAACCGAGAGTGGGCCAGCGATGAAAAGATAAACCATAGCGCACCGCCGCCCAAGTGAAGTGTTCTAACCACAAACCGATTTCGCGGCGCAAACCCCAAATGCTCAAAGAACCGACGCTAATCCACAGCAATATCACCGTTAACCAGCGGCCGTAAACTGTTAGTTTATGAAGCCTTTGGACTTCAATTTGAAAAGTTTGGTCAGTAGTCATTTGTTATTTGTCATTTGTCATTTGTTATTGGTTATTGGTTATTGATGATTTATTATTAGTCAGTCAACAGTTAACCGTCAACAGTTAACCGTCAACAGTTAACCGTTAACAGTCAATTAAACTTCCTCTGACTGGTTGATTCCTTCTGCGGGGACGGGGATGGAGTGACCGGTGCGACTGCGCCACCAAGCTAGCAGCGTACTGGCAACGAAAATACTCGAATACGAACCAGCAATAAAACCGACAATCAAAGCTAAAGCAAAGTATTTGAGGGTTTCGCCGCCAAACAAAAAGATTGAAAACAATGTCAGCAGCGTGGTAAACGTTGTGTTAATTGACCTTCCCAGCGTCTGCATGACAGCATCATCGACAATTTGATCGATCGACTGTCCCGGATTTAGCTTGATTACTTCTCGCACGCGATCGTAAATTACCACAGTATCGTTAACAGAAAAACCGATAAGTGTCAAGAGCGCGACCACAAATAAACTATCAACTTCCAGTCCTTGAACTAAACCCAAAAACGAGAAAACACCAAGCGTGACCAACACGTCGTGAAGCACAGCCACAAAAGCAAAAAAGGCATAATCCAACTGAAATCGGAATGTCAGATAAGCAGTAATTCCAGCAAAAGAAACCAACAAAGCCAGCAAACCAGAAGTAAACAACTGTTTGCCGAGGGTAGGCCCAACCGTATCAATTTGAGTAGATTGAGGAGCAAAAGCGCCTATCTTTTCGCTCAAAGCTGTTTGCAAATTAGTCCGCTGTTCGACATCCAAAGTTTTTGTTCGCAGCGACAAACCCTGCTGTTCTTGGCCGATAACTTGAATGCTACTGCCCGCTAAACCTTGGGTGTCCAGGACTTCACGGACAGCAGCAAGATCGATGGGTTTACAATTTTCCGGTTTTGTGCAGTCGAGTTCAAATTGGAGCCGAGTGCCGCCGATAAAGTCCAAACTGGGGCGCAGTGGTGCGCGGATGTCGGGACGAGTCCAAGAAATCGCCATCGACACTATACCTGCGAGGATTATAGCGGCGGAAATACTCCACCAGAGCGATCGATATTTGATTACACTGAATTTCATAATTTGAAGGAAGAGGGAAGTTCGGCAACGGATTGTGTAAGCTGTTACGCATCTAAATTGTATTTTTGGGCGGGCGGGACGCCCACCCCACAAGAATTTGCTCGAATTTGATTGTCAAATGTAGATGCGCCTCAGCTTAACGAATGTAACGGATGTAAGAAGGAAGGAAGAAGTCAACAGTCAACAGTCAACAGTTAACTATTAGCAGTTTTCGACAAATCGGGACAGAACAACTGAGGTTTCCGCAATGCTGGAAAGCTCAATACTACGAACAGCAGAGTGCGGCTGCAAGTGAGCGCAGTAAACATACTCACTAATACGCCCAATCCCAGAGTTACAGCAAACCCTTTAACTAAACCTGCGCCCAAGGAGAACAAAGCAACACAAGCAATAACTGTTGTGACGTTACCGTCTAAAATGCTGGAAAAAGCGCGGTAAAAACCCGATTCGACCGATCGATAAAGCGATTTTCCCGCCCGCAACTCTTCGCGGGTGCGCTCAAAAATCAGCACGTTAGCATCCACAGCCATCCCGATGCTGAGCACAAAACCAGCAATTCCCGGCAGCGTTAATGTCACTCCCAAAAGCACGAAAGCTGCCCAAGTTAACAGAGCATAAATTAACAGCGCAATATTGGCAATTACGCCAGGGAGTCGATAGTAGGCAACCATGAAAATCAAGACTAAAATCAAGCCGCCTATACCTGCGTTAATACTGCTTTGAATGCTGTCTCTACCCAAGGTAGCGCCGACAGTACGGTTTTCTACAATTTCGACTGGCACAGGCAAAGCGCCGCCCCGCAGTTGCACTGCCAAATCGTTGGCTTCTTGGGTTGTAAAGTTGCCTTGAATTACGGCACTTCCACCAGTAATTCCTGTCTGGGCAAATTCAACGCCGACGACTGGAGAACTGATCATTCTATCGTCTAGGAAAATACCGATACTGCGTCCGGTGCCTGCTAAATTTTTAGTGAGTTGGGCAAATAGTTCGCCTCCTTTGGTATCGAAAACAAGAGCAACGTTCCAGTTGTTCCCAGAAGCCAAGGGTTGAGGTTGAGCGTCTTTGAGGTTTTCGCCACCGAGGCCGCTGCTTTTGAAGAGTTTGGCGATCGCCTCATTGCTTCTTGTCAAAGCAGCCTGATTTTCTTTAATAGCTGCCTCATTCGGGCTAATTTTCAGTTCTGCTTGTTTGACCAGCAATTCCTGCTGCAACTGCCTTTCAATGCCCAATTGTGCTTCTGTTCCGGGCAGTTGTTCCAGAAATTCTAGCTTGGCCGTACCGCCCAAAACTCGTTCTGCTTGCTGCGGGTCATTTACTCCGGGCAACTGCACGAGAATTTGGTCTTCTCCTACTGTTTGGACTAATGCTTCGGAAACACCCAAACCGTTGACCCGGTTTTCGACAATCCGCCGCACTGCTTCTAACATTCCCTGGTCAATTTTGGGAATTGTGGGGGTAGTTTTTACCTGAATTGTGAGTTGCGACCCTCCTTGCAAGTCTAATCCCAGCCGCGTCGGAATAGTTACTATTACAGTAATGGCGGCGATGATTAAAACAAAAATTAGGGCTAATAGGGAACGTTGTTTTTGCATATTTATTTATTAGTCATTATTAGTAGGTTGGGTTGAGTTAGTAGTAGGTTGGGTTGAGCCACGAAACCCAACATCCAATTTAATGAGTGTTGGGTTTCGTTCCTCAACCCAACCTACAGATTAGCTGACTAATCACTATTTATACTCGCAAAGCTACCATTTTTTGGACTGCCTCAACAATTTGATTGGGCTGGACAATTGTCAGTCTTTCCAAATTGCCGTTGTAAGGTGTGGGAATATCTTGTGAAGACAGGCGCAAAACTGGTGCGTCGAGTTCGTCAAAAAATCGATCGCTGATTGAGGCAATTAGTTCGGCACCGATGCCTCCTGTTTTCATGCACTCCTCTACAATAATTACTTTGTGAGTTTTGCGAATGGATGCGCCGATGGTCTCCATGTCCAAGGGTTTGAGAGAAATTAGGTCGATTACTTCTGGATCGTAACCTTCTTTTACCAGGGCGGGCACGGCTTGCATGACGTGGTGTCGCATCCTCGAATATGTCACGATTGTGACATCTTTGCCCGATCGCACAATCTCTGCTTTGTCCAGCGGCACTAAATATTCTGTTTCTGGCAAATTTTCTTTGAGGTTGTAAAGAAGAACGTGCTCGAAAAACAGAACGGGGTTATCGTCGCGGATGGCTGATTTTAAGAGTCCTTTGGCGTTGTAGGGAGTCGAACAGGCGACTATTTTCAAACCCGGTACTGCTTGGAAATATGCTTCTAACCGCTGGGAGTGTTCGGCGCCGAGTTGCCGGCCCACGCCCCCGGGCCCACGAATTACCATTGGCATTTTGAAGTTGCCGCCCGATGTGTAGCGCAGCATTCCGGCGTTGTTGGAAATTTGGTTGAAGGCCAGCAGCAAAAAGCCCATGTTCATGCCTTCGATGACCGGCCGCAGCCCCGTCATTGCTGCGCCTACTGCCATACCCGTAAAGCTATTTTCGGCGATCGGGGTGTCGAGCACTCTAAGTTCGCCGTATTTGTTGTAGAGGTCTTTGGTGACTTTGTAGGAACCGCCGTATTGGCCTACGTCTTCGCCGAGTACGAATACGGCGGAGTCGCGGGCCATTTCTTCGTCTAACGCCTCGCGGAGGGCGTTGAAAAGTAAGGTTTCTGCCATAGGATGTGAAGCAATGATTGCAGGAGGGTCAGACTAGAATATTAACCTTTTGGGGGTGTCGATCTAGGAGTCGATCGCAAATTCGGCAGTTAAAACCTTAGATTTTGCAAATCTTTATCATAACATTTGTATTATGTCAATTAATTTTTAAGTCATGCAACCTTAGCTGTAGGGTGTGTCGCGATCGACAATCCTCAAGAAAAAGCGACAATCTAGTAGCGACGCACCTGTGTTTGCAAGACTCGTGGAAACAAACCTATATGTAGGGTGCGTCGCCACTCGAAAAGTCGATATAATTTAGAGATTAAAAATGGCGACGCACCCTACGAATACTAAGCTTTTGTCGCATTCTATGCCGTTTAACAGCAGAAAAACACCATGATCCAGACAAAAACTCAACTAACTCTGGAAGAGTTTCTCACTCTTCCCGAAGGAGAAGGCGATATTACCTACGAACTTATTGACGAGCAAGCAGTACCGAAGATGTCACCTAAAAAATTTCATTCTCGCCTCACCCGAAGCCTACTAAAAATCCTCGAACAGTGGGGTGAGGAACGGGGAGAAATTGGTGTAGAATGGGCGGTAAGATTAACCAGACTGGGGCGAGACTGGGTGCCAGTACCCGACCTTTTATATGTTTCTTACCAACGCTTATCTCCTGACTGGAATCAAGATGAAGCCTGTCCTGTAGTCCCAGAATTAGTCATAGAAATTATTTCACCAGAACAAACTTTCGGTCAGTTAGCTGCTAAAGCGAGAGATTATTTAGATGCTAAGGTATTGCGGGTGTGGGTAGTAGATAGCAAGGCTAGAAGCATTACAGTTTTTTACCCCGATGCAGCACCGCAGACTTATATGGGAGATACCCTATTAACAGATCCACTTTTTGATGGATTAGAATTTACTGCTGAACAGCTATTTCAAATGGCAAAAATACCATAAACTTTTTTGGGATGAGTCTGTGTTAGTTCACAAGCTATTCCATATTTAAATCAATATTGTCAATGACCACGAATTTCAAAGGTGGTACCCGCCACGTGATTTATCCGTGGAATCAATCCAAAATCGAAAATCGAAAATCCTCAAGAAAGAGCATTTATCCGTGGGGCCGCCTCTAAAATCTCAAATCTCAAATCTCAAATCTCAAATCTCAAATCTCAAATCGATTGACGGGCATTCGATGTCGCAATTTCAACCCTAGCAAAATCCAGTCTTCCAAAGTTGATCGCAACTCATTTTGACACTCTTTTAACGTTGAACCAAAGGCGATGACTCCCTTGCAAACAGGAATTTTCCCCACAAAGCTATGATCTTCAAGTTTGTCATACATAGCCTCAGCCATTGCTTTGTCAACGTATTCGCTCAGAATGAATTTTACAGTCATTGAGTTTCCTTTTGCTTGTCGAATATTGGAATCTCCTTCACAGTTACATCCATTATATTTGTTTTTGTCAACCTCCGGCATTTAGATTTCTGAAAAATGTTTTTGCAATAAATCGTGAATAAATCGATAGCGCCGATCGCCAGTTTTTTGCAGCAACAAGCGATCCGTCGCAGCATCGAGAAAACGCTTGTAATCCCAAGGAATGTAGCCGTTAGACCACAGAACCAGGCGCAATATAAAACTTTCAATCGTCGGAATTCCCGGCAAAAAAGCACTAATTACCGCAGCAACAGCACCCGCAATTAATCCCCAAATCGACCCGGAGACTAGGGTGGCAATTAATCCCAAAATCACCAAAATCAGCCCGCCAAGCAGCTTGACTCCAAACTGATACTTGCGCCGTTCCTCGCCTGTTTGCAGCCAGCTAGACGGTATGCGATCGAGGTAAAATTCTTGAATTCCTTCCTGTTCCATCCTTCGGGCCAACCATCCCAGCCAGTGGCGAATTTGTTCCGGCCGCAGTTCCTTACCTCTGGGATACTGCTTGACTTGCCCGGTCATTTGGTGGCGAATATAGGCAGTTAACAGATATTTGCGCTGTTCTTCTGCGGAAGTTATGCGCTTCCAAGCTTCAATTAAAATATCATCGTAAGCCAGAGCCATCATGCTCAGAAGCAAGGGAACTTTTGCCAATTTCAACAACTCCGGCTCATGCTCAATGCTGTACCAAAGTTCGCGGCTTCTGGCTTCTAGCAGATAATTTTGGATTTTAGTTTCTGTTAAAGGTTTCAATAAAACCGCTGCTTGCAGGCGAAATCTAGTGGGACAGTTTTTGTAAGCTTCAAAACTGCTGCAAGCTACTAAATGTTTGGGTTTAAATTCGCTTTCAACAAAGTGATTGATTGCTTGAATGCAGATATTTTGGCGGTGGGTTTCCACTTCGTCCAAGCCGTCGAGGAGAGGCAGCAATTGTTGTGCGGCAAGCCATTTTTTGCCCACAGCAGGAGAGATGCCGTATTTGAAATGAAGTTGAGCAATTAACCAATCTGCGATCGCCCCGGATTCTGCTTTCCATGATCCGAGTTCAAACAGCACTGGTACTGGCAAACTAGCATCTTTTTGGGCGCGGGAAACTAACACGCGAGCTAATTCTAGCAGCGTCGTAGTTTTGCCTGCACCCGTCGCTCCCAAAATTACCAATTTGCCACCGGTGCGATCGAACACTTTGGCAATGCTGGCTTTGGGAGGAAGCCGAAAACTCGGACGGTTGCCCGCTTTCACTTCCACATCCCAACAGCGGTTAACACCCGTTGGCGGCGAGTCTTGGCTGAGGTTAGCGATCACAGCAGCGTGCACAGACTGCGCGAGGCCTGCTTGGACTTCCTGCTTCACCTCCTCCAACAATCGATCGCGAGGCGGTTGTAATCTCAGAGGAATCAATTTTGACATTTTATGTACCTCGCGCTGAACGCTTACCTTCGCAAATTTGCGCGCCAATAACCCAGAGCAAGATTACCATCAGTATAGGCGTCCAGTATATATTGACTCAAATTATTGCGACAATTATGGATCTGAAATTTTATCTAAAAATCCTGACCCTGTGGCCCGCACTAGGTATTTCCACTATAAATTAACTGGCGATCGCCTCAACTCCCAAACAAAAATTATTAGTATAGATACAGAGAGGGTTTTTTATGTCATTTACGAAGCGTCAAATCATCACAGTAAGCTTAGCAGGAGTGGCAACAGCGGTGGGAGTGGCTGTTGCAACTATACAGTCGGGTGCGATGAAACAATCCGATCTTCCCCTTGCAGAATCGCCCGCATCCACCAGAAACCAGATTGCAGGGCCGACGAAAAACCCTGAATCTCGGCAACCAGAACCTCTGCAAGCACAAACCCAGGCTGCTGAATCTCCGAAATCCCAGCCCCAACCGGCAAAAACACCAGCACTTGAATCCTCGCTAGTTGCAGGAGTCCCTCCACGAAAATTTGAGCCCGTAGTTGTCACACCGCCAAATTCGGGTTGCAAAATCAGTATGGCTGTAGTCAGCGATCCGAATCCACCGCTAAATGTGCGATCGATCCCGCAAGTAAGGGGCAGCCAAATAGTAGGAAAACTTAAAAATAATACCTTTGTTTCAGTCGCCGAAGAACAAAACGGTTGGCTGCGAATTACAGATCCGCCCGGTTGGATTGCCAAAAACCGCACCGAAAGCAGTTGTTCTAACGTCAACCAGCAGATTAATTTTCGGCCGGGAGGAGATGAGGCAATTGTTAAAGGTCGAATTATCGGCGGCGGCAGCCACTCTTACCGGATTCGCGCCCGAAAAGGTCAAACAATGACTGTTAGGAATCGGAAAGATGTTTTTCCGCAAATTATAACTCCTCGTGGCCAACTATTAGCAGGAAATCCTTATGAAGGCAATGAAACAGAGTGGACTGGAAAAGTGCCAGTAACAGGCAATTACACATTACAATTAGACTCGAATTTCCGGGGATACGAATACGAATTTTCGGTGCAAGTGCGATAATTTTCCTGACATCTGTGGGATACAGCAGTGCCGTCTTCCTACCCGGATCTGCGACGTTTAATCAATAGTATAATTAAGGAATCGCCCCAAGGGATATATCAAGAATTGCAAATTTCTGCCAATCTTCCGAATCAAAGTGCCACCATTCGGTTGTGATACCCATAAATCCGTGTTTTTTCATCGCATCCTTAAGCACTTGACGATTTTTCCGAGATTCCGCGCTGCCCCCTTGATAATCTCCGTGAGCTTTTTCGGTAAAATCATCGTAAGGTGTAGGCATTTCTAATTCTTTGCCAGTGCGATCGACTAAAGTCAAATCAATAGCAGCACCGCGATTGTGCCGCGAACCCCTAGCAGGATTAGCAACATAGCGCGGATCTGGCCAAGCTTGCCACATTTGCTTAGTGACAGAGAAAGGCCTGTAGCAATCGTAAACTTTCAAACCAAATCCAATTTTTTCCAAATCTGTTTGAACTCGCCCTAACTGTTGAGCAACAGAACTTCTCAAAGCGCATTTCGATATAGGGTAAAGTTTCCGTTTCAAGAAATTGTTAGTAGTTGCGTATCGGATATCGAGCCGAATGTTGGGATTTACGCTGCGGATGTCAACCAGTCGTGCTCCACTGGGAAGTTGACTCATGAAAATGCTTTCAGGTACTACTGGGTTTGGTTCTGGTTGGGTAATTTGCACTTGTGGCGGCTCCTGGGCGCTAATAGATGTTGTATAATTCAGTGTGGTTGTAGATAGTAATATTAGAGCGAATACAATTAAATATTTTGTAAATCGGTTTAATTTCATAGCTGTGTTAAGTGGATATTTAATAGAGTTTTTACATTGGATATTTTGGGGAATTTTCGCGCTTTTCGTGTTGTCTGTCATCCCGCCAGACCGACAGGGGTTGAAACCCCTGTCTCATAGCTAAAGTCCTCTGAAGAGGACTGAAATATTTCTCTAAAACTTTTATTTTATGAGTCTTTCAGTCGGTTTTAACCGACTTTAGCTATGAGACGGGGGTTTTAACCCCCGGCGGACTGTGAAACAAGCGCGAGAACGCTCGCTCTCTTTTCTCTCTGAGTCATTTTTAATTGTTAATTGTCCTCAAATTCCCAAGCGCTGATACACTAAATCTAAGTGCCTCAATTGATATTGCGGATCGAAACAATCATCAATTTCTTTGGTCGTCATTTTAGCTGTTACCCGATCGTCCTTAGCAATTAAATTGTAGAAATTGCCGCCCGGTTTGTTCCAAGCTTCGTGAGCACAAGATTGCACAATTTTGTATGCGTCTTCGCGACTCGTGCCTTTTTCTACTAAAGCTAACATCACGCGCTGGCTGAAGATGACTCCGCCGTAAAGGTTCATGTTTTGCTTCATGTTTTCGGGATAGACTAGCAGGTGTTTTACTAAGTCTGTGGTTTCTACTAACATGAAGTGAGTTACTGTAGAACTGTCGGGCAAAATCATCCGTTCTACGGAACTGTGAGAGATGTCTCGTTCGTGCCAAAGCGCTACGTTTTCTAAGGCTGCGACGGCGTTGGCGCGGACGATTCTCGCCATCCCTGTCAGTCTTTCCGATCGAATCGGGTTGCGTTTGTGGGGCATGGCGGATGAGCCTTTTTGCCCTTTGGAAAAGAATTCTTCGACTTCGAGAACGTCGGTGCGTTGCAGGTTGCGGATTTCTACTGCAAAACGCTCGATCGATGCTGCTAAGAGTGCTAAGGTTTGGACGTATTCGGCGTGTCGATCGCGCGAAATGACTTGAGTCGATGCGGTATCGGGTTCGAGTCCGAGGTTTTGACAGGCGATCGCTTCAATTCGCGGATCGATATTAGCATAGGTTCCGACTGCGCCGGAGATTTTGCCGACTGCAATGGACGATCGCAAATTCACCAATCTTTCTCGGCTGCGAAACACTTCTGCCAGCCATCCTGCTAGTTTAAAGCCAAAGGTGATGGGTTCGGCGTGAATTCCGTGCGATCGGCCAACCATCACCGTATTGCGATGTTGTTGGGCTTGATAGCGAATAGCTTGACTCAATTCTTCGACACGTTCTAACAAGATATTGACGCTAGCGACTAATTGCAGCGCCAAAGCAGTATCGAGCACATCGGAACTGGTTAAGCCGAGGTGAATGTAGCGGCCGGCATCGCCTACATATTCGTTGACATTTGTCAAGAAGGCGATCATGTCGTGGCGGACTTCGGCTTCAATTTCGAGGACTCGTTTCGGGTCAAAATTAGCCTTAGCTTTGATTTCTTCGACTGCGGCGGCGGGGATGTAGCCGAGTTCGGCTTGAGCTTCGCAGACAGCGATTTCTACTTGCAGCCAGGTTTTAAGCTTGGCGGTTTCAGTCCAGATGTTGCCCATTTCGGGCAAAGTGTAGCGCTCTATCACGGTGGGAGTTGGGGAATGCGATCGTCCTATTGTACCTCTGCGAGGGGATACAAGGGCCATAGGATTTAGCATGGGGCCCAGAAACCGGGTTTTTTACGAAAATACTTTGTTTCAGCCCGCAGATTTGGTAAAAACCCGGTTTCTTAAATCAACTCGGTTTTTGTCGTTTGGGCGATCGGCTACAATATCCTAAACCTCATTAGCTGGCATTCTTCTCTATTAGCCTATAACCATGAATAGCCATTATAGTCTCATCATCCAGTGGTCAGAAGAAGATCAACTTTTTGTGGTCAGTTTGCCTGAGTTTACCGATGTCATGCAGCCTTGCACTCACGGACACACTTACGAAGAAGCGGCAAAACACGGACAAGAATTGTTAGAAACCTTGATTGAACTCTATCAAGAAGATGGCAAACCTCTACCAGAACCTCAGACTTTGGGGAAACGATTACAGATAGCGTAAAATTCTTGTACAATGTCTGCTACCATTCACTTATGCCTAAGAAGATTAGAGAATTGAAAAGCCTATTACTAAAAGCAGGATTCGTTTGTCAGCCAGCAAAAGGCAGTCATAGTAAGTGGAAGCATCCCAAATTAGCCAAGGTAATTATCATAGCTGGCAAAGACGGAAATGATGCTAAACTATATTTAGAGAAGTCAGTCAACGAAACACTTGAGGCGCTAAGGCAAATCGAAGCAGAGGAAACAGAACCATGAAATATACAGTTGTTATCCAATGGTCAGAAGAAGATCGGTGCTTTGTCGTGTTTTTGCCTGAATTTGAGGATGTAATGCAGCCGGTAACTCACGGAGATTCTTATGAAGAAGCTATCTACAATGCACGAGAGGTACTGGAGTTACTAATCGAGAGTTGTCAGGCTGAAGGTAAAGCATTGCCAGCAACTAAGAAGCTAGAACGATTATTTCAGGCTGCTTAAATTTGTTCAAAGCAATATCAGTCAAGTATGGAATAAGTGCAAAGCCGATACACTCTGCTAAACGAGGCGGCACGGCATTTCCAATTTGCCACATTGCCTTTTTCATAGAACCTTCAAAAATAAATGAATCCGGGAAACTTTGCAATCTAGCCATTTCACGAGCTGAAATAACGCGATTAAGATAAGGATGAATATGAGTGCCGCCGTGATTTTCCTTAACAGTCATGCTCGGTTTTCCCCGATACTGTCGCTTGAAAGCATCGGCGTAGCTTTCATACAAAGAACCGCCTGGTGGAACTTTAGCAAGTCTTTCCATGTACCCAACAGAATGACGAGTCCATTCGTGGTTAATTTCCGGTATGGGAGTATACTCTGGTAAATCATCAATTGCCGACTCAATCGCTTTGTATTGTTCGGGCAACAATTGCGGCTTCGGATAGGGATTTTGCATCCCGAATCTATTGGCAATAAAAATGGCTCGCGGGCGGATTTGCGCGACTCCATAGGCGGCTGATTCAAGAACAGCAACGGACATATGGGGATAGCCAATTTCCTGAAAAGCATCGCAAATGGCTTGCTTAACAGCTCCTTTTTGTATAGTCAATATTCCGGGTACGTTTTCCATGACAACATACCAAGGACGTATTTCCGAGACAACGCGGACAAACTCTCTAAAGAGGCGATTTCGAGGGTCGTTGGGGTCGCGTTTTCCTGCAACTGAGAAGCCTTGACACGGCGGCCCGCCTACCACAACATGAACTTCTGGCGAACCAATTTCAGCGAGCAACTTTTGGGGATTTAAGTTTTTTATATCGTCGCACAAGTGATGGCAATCGGGAAAGTTTTTTGTATGAGTTGCCGAGGCGATCGCATTAATTTCAACACTTGCTACTGGTCGAAAACCAGCTTGCAATAAACCTTGGGTCATGCCGCCCGCCCCGCAAAAAAGATCGACAAATGTATAGTGGGATTTTGGCAGTGACTGAGATTCAATATCAATGAATATCTTGTAGGGGTCGCAGTCATTTGATTCTAGTTCGCGTTGGATGCGTTCGTAACGCCCTAATTTTGCTTTCTTCTGCTTTTTGACAGGAATTGGTTCTGACTCATTTGAGAATAAAGACAGTTGTATTGCTTCCATTTTATATTTGTTTACTGCATTCTATCTGATGTTGCCGACTTGGGGCAGGGTGTAGAGATCGATCGCGCTTGGAGTCGGAGAGTGCGATCGTCCTATTGTACATCTGCGCGGGGATGCAAGACTCAGAAACCCTGTTTCTGAAAGCAACCAGGTTTTTGTTTGTAGTTTGGGCGATCCGCTACAATATGCTAAACCTCGTTAGCTGGCATTCTTCTCTATTCGCCAATAAATGGTTCCAAATGAATAGCCATTAATATTTTGGCTTGACTTCGCCCTTGAGTGCATTTACTCAAAAAGTATTGCGATTTTCAGGGTTATTCGCTAAAATAGCCAACCTGTCAAGTAAAAAAATCCCACCAACAAGACAGACATTTCCTACATCCGCTTATGACCATTGCCTATACTCCACCTTGGCTGCTGAACAACGGCATGTTAATGACGTTGTACACCGCATTAAGGGCTAGTCGCCGCTGGGAAAAGACGATCGCTCACCCAGAACCCCCTTACCGAGAACACATCTTTACTGGTGCCTGTGGAGTCCCGATTTTCGGCTGGGTTGCCATCCCCGAAAATCCCCGATATACCATTGTCGGCACTTACGGCATTACTGGCGATCTGGATAATCAATGGTATCTCAAGCTACTAGGCCGTAAAGCTTATGCCCAAGGCTGTGCAGTGGTGTTATTTGACTGGCGAGCTCACGGCAAAACTGCCCAACTCTCTCCCACCCTGACTTCTGATGGCCTATACGAAGGCGAAGATTTCGTTCGGATTGCTGCGGCTGCTAAAGAAATGGGATGTCCCGCCCCTTTTTGGTTCACGGGTTATTCTCTGGGCGGACAATTAGCCTTGTGGGCTGTAAAATCAGCTCAGACGATCGCAGATTGGGGGCCGGACTTAGGGATCGAAGAGTCAGAACTAGCAGGCGCGGCGGTGATTTGCCCCAGCTTGGACTCGAACCGTTCTCTGTCTTATCTAGTTAAAGATGAGTGGGGGAAATTTTTAGAAAAAGCGATCGCGCGACAGTTAAAAAAACTAGCAAAAAACATCGCCGCATCGCATCCAGGGGCGATCGATCCTGCCGCCATTCAACGCGCCAACAGCATTTGGGGCTTTGACCACGAACTGGTAATTGGCCCGTTAGGTTTCTCCTCTGTGGAAGAATACTATGAGGCTAGCAGCGCTCTACACATTTTGCCTCACCTCAAAAAACCCACTTACATCCTTTATGCAGCAGATGATCCGATGTTTGATCCGGTGCTTGTCTCTGAGTTGCAAGCCATTGGCGCGAACAATTCTGCCTTAGAATTAGTGGTGACAGCCTACGGCGGTCATGTTGGGCATATCAGTAGTAAACGTTGTCAGCATCAATTTGGTGATAGCGATCGGTGGTGGGCATGGAATCGGATTTTACAGTGGTTCGATGCCTTGAGCGTTGATTAAGATTATCAAATAAAACCTTAACACTCCTCGGCAATAGTTGCGGGGAGGAAAGGATTAGGGGGTTTAATCCCTCCAGTCCCGAAGGTTAAAAATCTTTCGCAAAAACACTAGACATCGGGGTGCAAGCTGAATGGATTACTGAGACACAATTGTGCATAATTTGCACAGCCAATTGACTTAACCTCGATGTGACAACAGCATAAGGATGAGAAGCAATTTTAGTTAAAAACTGGTGAATAACTATCGATTAATTTATTCATTTTTTTGATAATTGTGTCAGCTATTAACTAGGTAAAACTAAAGCTCATACTCTCAATCTAATCCAACCGCAAATAGCGAGAAATACTCTCTCGTAATTCCTTTTTCTTAACCGAAATTTTTCTTGAGCCAGTCGAAACCAGCATTCCCCCACCACTAACCGTCAGGGGTAGAAATTCCTGTCGAGAGAGCGAAAGTCCTCGCTTAGAAGACTAAAAGCCTTTTCCTATCAGCTTTTCAGTCGGTTAAAACTCACATCTTGCACCATTCTCAAGAACAGGCAAGATGCCTGTTCCACAAAGAGTGAATCTTCTTGTGGAACAGGCATCTTGCCTGTTCATAAAAGGATTATTGAGAATGGTGCAACATATGAGTTTTAACCGACTTTCGCTGTCAGACGGGGGTTTCAACCCCCGGCGGGTTAAAGAGAATGGCGCAAGATGTGAGTTTTAACGCCGTATTCTCCTAAAAAACCCGGTTTCTGACCACCAGCGCCTGGATTTTCAGCTTTTAGAGAGATGTAAAAACTCGCCCGATCGCTACACTATTAACTAGGAACTCAGCAATTTTGGAGAAGAGGTGAATTGAAATTCGTTTCCGACCCGCAAATAAAAGTCAAAATCCGCAAAATGAACGAGCGGGTGCGGTGGCAAGAACAGTCGATCGTCGATCGGGGAATCGACCAAACTCGGATGGTTTTGGAATCTCCAACCACCGACTCTCCAGAGTTTTCGTTTTTAGTTGTAGGCGACAGCGGCACGGGCAATCACCGCGGCTACAATCCCCAGCGGCAGATTGCCGAACAGATGCTCTCCGAGCGCGAAACTTGCCGTTTCGTCCTCCACACGGGCGATGTCGTTTATCTCGTCGGTTCCAGCGAATATTACTTGCAAAACTTTATTCGCCCCTACCGAGAATTTATAGTCGGCGGCGAGCATCCCTCTCGGATTGCGTACGATCGCATGGTGTTTAACTTTCCGTTTTTGCCCGTACCGGGAAACCACGACTATTACGACTTGCCCATAGTCTACGGCATTCTGTCGGCGACAGCTTTGCCGTTGCGCCGGCTGTTGGGTTCCAAGTTGGATCTCGATGTCGGCTGGCACGGTTCCGATCGCGGAAACACCTACGCCAAAGCCTTTCTCGACTACCTGAAAGCTCACAAAATGCCGGGAGAACTCGATCGCCACCTAGACGCCCACTACACCGCCAGCACCAGCACAGGCCGCTGCATCCGCTACCAACCCGGACGCTTTACCCGCTTACCCAACCGCTACTACACCTTCCGCAGCGGCGGCATCGACTTCTTCGCCCTCGACTCCAACACCTTCAACGAGCCCTTACCGATCCCGAAAACCAAACAGGGCGACATTCGCCGCCAGAATTTGGAACTCGATCGGCAGAAGTTGGAACAAGAAAAATTGGCAATGATCGAAATCTGCGATCGGCTCAAGCCGGAGATTCCCGAGGAAGCCGAACAGCTAGACGACTTGGGCGCCAAGTTAGAGCAAGTTGACGAAATGTTGATGGATATTGACAAACAACTGTCGTCGCACAAAACAGCCGCCACAGACGTTGAACAGCTCGAATGGCTGAAAAAAAGGCTGATTGACTCTTGGCGCGATTCCGAGGTGCGGGGGCGGGTAATTTACCTGCACCATCCCCCCTACGTGACGGAAGCGACAAAGTGGAATCAAGCTCAAACTTTGGCGGTTCGGTTGCGATTGCGCGAGGTACTCGACGCGGTGGCCGATGCAGTTGGGGATGTGGCGCGGGGGCGTCCGCTAGTAGATTTGGTGCTGACTGGCCACGCTCACTGTTTGGAATACCTGCGGACTGGGGATACTGGACACGGCGACTCTGGGATTAATTGGATTGTCTGCGGGGGAAGCGGCCACAGTCTCCGCCGCCAGCGCCCGGAAGGGCCGATGTTGGAGGAAGCATTGAGTCCTGAAGCTTATCGGTTGGCGCGGCAGTCTGGTTCCGAAACAGCCAGCCGGCGGGTAGCGGAGTCTTTGCTATTTGTCGGCCGCAGCGGTCAAGGTTCCCACAAACGTCGTCCTTATTCGTGTTTGCGGATTGATGTTCTCGATGGGTGTCCCCCCAAATTCCGCATCCGACCTATTGTTGTCGAACGATTTGAGGGGAAATGGCAGGATATCTCGATCGAACCTTTTGTGATTTAACTTTCGTTTTTCTGTAAGTCTCGATCGCCCTTAAACAGGTGGACTTTGACCGATTCCGGTTCCCCCTTTTTTAAGGCTAGAGGGGATCGAGAGCGGAATGATCGCACAAAATACTTGTATCAATTTAATTCAGGACAAAAATTCAATGATTGCTAACTTAACCGCCACCGGCTGGGAAATAATTTACCACCGCGCCCATGCTTTACTCGCCGCCCAACTTGGCGGACAGTGGAAGCGCTCGAAATCTCCGCTTCGGTTGTACGAAACCATAGCCGCGATTTCGCATCACGATGATTTGGAGAAAGAGTGGGAAGAAAATATTTTAACTGAAGCGGGCGCGCCCTTTGATTTTACGTTGCAGACGGAAACTTCTCTGCCGAAAATTAAAGTCATGACGCAGAATGCCCTATATCGCGGTAGGTGGGTAGCCATGCTGATTTCTATGCACATGAGCTATCTCAATGAAGGAAAGCGGGGAGAGTCGAAGGAACTAGACGAGTTTTTGGACGAACAACTGGAAAATCAAAAAAAATGGCAAAAAGAGTTGAATATTTCTGAGGAAGATGCTAAGGCAGCTTATGCTTTTTTCCAGTGGTGCGATCGGCTATCATTAATTCTTTGCAGTCGCGAGTTACCCGCCGGAGAACGAGCTTTAGAAATTAGTGTCGGCCCGGACGGCAAGCGCTACGATATTGTACAGAACAGCAACGAACTCGTGACTGTAACTCCTTGGCCTTTTGAAGAAGATAAGTTTACGGTGAACGTCGAAGCGTGCCTTTTGGATAAAGTTAAGTTCGACAGCAACAAAGAAATAAAGGAAGCGTTGCACAAAGCTCCCCGCGAAGTCTTAGAGTGGACTTTTGTCAAGTCTTAATTAAACCTTTGAAACATTGGTGAGGGTTGTTGTCGAAGTTTAGCGGGCATGGCCTTTGTGTTAACTTAATCTTAAAACCATGTCTCATATTATGTCGGGTCGATTACCCCTAATACGGTAGGGGCGGGTTCACGAAAAATATCTGCCAATAATTGACAATCTCAAAAACCCGCCCTGTTAATTGCGGTCACTCGATCCGACATGATATCAATCAGCATTATAGTTGAGTCTTTATCCCCCCTAACCCCCCTTAATAAGGGGGAGTAGGGGGTGGACAAGAACACTCAAAGTCAACTCCTACTCCCCTTATTAAGGGGGATTTAGGGGGAGCGAAACTTCGATATAAACGTTACGTATTACCTATTACCTATTACCAACTATGAAACGTTCAGCTTGCCTAATTTTCAATCCCGTCGCCGGCAACAGCAACCCAGACCAAGACTTAGCTAAAATTCAGGAACTTTTAGAGCCTTTTATTGACTTAGACATTCGTCTGACAACCCCAGAATTAGACGCAGATCAAATCGCCCGCGAAGCAGTTGCTAGGGGAGTTGAAGAAATTATTGCTTCTGGGGGCGACGGCACATTATCAGCAGTTGCTGGGGCGATTGTGAGCACAAATATTCCTTTAGGAATTATTTCGCGGGGAACGGCTAATGCTTTTGCGAATGCTTTAGATATTCCGAATACAATTGAAACCGCCTGCGCCACTATTTTGGGAGGGTTGACGCGGGTGGTAGATGCGGCGATTTGCAACGGTGAAATGCCGATGGTTTTGTTAGCGGGAGTGGGTTTTGAGGCAGAAACTGTCGAACTAGCCGATCGCGAAATGAAGAATCGCTGGGGAATGCTGGCTTACATTTTGTCAGGAATTAAACAGTTAAACAATTTAGAAAGATTTGAAGCGGAAATAGAAACCGACGATAAAATTATCCACCTTACTGCTGTGGCCGTAACAGTAGCAAATGCAGCGCCGCCTACTTCCATTTTAGCTCAAGGCCCGGCGGGGATTGTTTTTGATGACGGCTTGCTGGACGTGACGCTGGTTGCGCCGGAGAATAAAGCTGGGGCGATCGCAGCTTCTTATCATCTATTGCAAACAGCTTTGAGCGGCAATCCTACCGATCGCGATGACATCGGTTATTTGCGGGCAAAAAAAATAAAAATTACTACCGATCCGCCTCAAAAAGTGGTTTTAGACGGGGAAATTATCGGCATGACTCCGGTTTCTATTGAGTGCGTTCCGGGAGGTTTAACTATTTTTGTACCGCGAGTTGAAGAAGCACCAGTGGTGGAAAAACTCACTGGTTTAGCGGACATCGAAGTTACATTGAAGCCCTCAACTTAAAAATTTTAGCGAAACAAACAAAAAGAAAGACCGCCCGGGCGGTCTTTTGTTTTTAGGCGTCTAAAATTTGGCGAATGCGGCGCTCCAAACGTTCGAGATCGAGTCCGCCTTCATCGCGGCTGATGCGTCGCACGGTGACGTTAACATTGCTCAAATCGGCAAGCAAATCTTGCAGGATTTCTTGTTGCTGCCGAGCTTGAGTTATTTCGCGCGGTTCCTGCACCAAATCGCGAACAATTGTATCTTCCGCGCGCGAAGCAACGATCGGGTCTGCTTCGCCGTCTACGTGCACGAAAGTGCGCCGACCGGGCCCCCGTTCTTCTTCAATTGGTATTACTGCTGTTACTCGATCAGAGCGTACATATTTGCCAAATCCCAGGTGGACTAAGACAGAAGATTGTATTTTCATAGATAGCAATTTTTATTTGTTAGTTATCTATATTTTAACTTTTAGGATTACGATATAACAACTAAACTGAGAGCTATTATTACTACAATATGTGTCGGTTTTTTCTCGATATTATAGTTGTCAATTTGAGGGAAATATGGTAATATATTTTACGAGATTTCCACGCTGTGGCAGGGGTTGAAATATTCGCATCATCCCACAGTGTGCCAGGGGTTGAAATATTCGCATCATCCCACAGTGTGCCAGGGGTTGAAATATTCGCATCATCCCACAGTCCGGCAGGGGTTAAAATATTCGCATAATCCGACAGTCCGGCAGGGGTTGAAACCCCCGCCTCATAGCGAAAGTCCTCTTAAGAGGACTGAATAATTTATTGAAAATTATCCTATTTGTGGGTAAAAAATTCTCAAATAATGTTAGTGCATATCAAGATAATACCTGGGTCGAATCAAATTACTAAATAAAATATGATTCCCTAGTCCTCTTTAGAGCGTTCCACCGGCGTCGCACGCCGGTTATGAATAAAAGAAACAGTAAAGCTAGCCCAAAAGTTGCCATCGATCA
>NZ_JAUBUB010000057.1:0-42029 GCF_036705265.1 Microcoleus sp. B4-C2 | reverse complement strand
AATTGCTGAAATCAGCATTTTATAGGATTCGTATGTCTATTTTCAGAATCCTATCAATAAGCGTTCAACACTTCTGCTTTCTGGGACTAATGAATGCGTTTAAGAATGGGGTAATTGCAGACCGCCCTAAATTACCAAAATATCGTCAAGGCCCAATGGCTGTAGTGACGTTTACAGGCAGGTCGGTAAAGCTTAAAGACGGAATGTTGAGATTTCCCCTAGGCAGTAAGGTTAAAGCGTGGTTTGGTTTAGATGCGTTTTACTTGCCTATGCCTTCTAATCTTGATTTCAAGGAGATTCGAGAATATCGCATTCTTCCTCGAAACGGCTGCTTCTACCTAGAATTTGTCTACAAAACTACTGAAGTCCAATCAGATGTAGACCCTGCCAGATGCTTGATGATTGACCACGGTATCGATAATTGGCTAACTTGTGTGAGCAACGTTGGTACAAGTTTTATTGTCGATGGTAAGCATTTAAAATCTCTCAACCAAGGTTACAACAAGCAAGTTGCATTTCTGATGAATGGGAAAGCTAACGGGTTTTGGTCTAAAAGACTTGCCAGTATAACCGAGAAACGAAATCGTCAGATGAGAGATGCCGTCAACAAGGCAGCCCGGAAGGTAATTAATCATTGTTTAAACAATCAAATAGGAACGGTTGTATTCGGATGGAATAAAGGACAAAAAAATTCTGCCAATATGGGAAGCAAAACTAATCAAAAGTTTGTGCAAATCCCTACGGGCAGATTGAAAGATAGGATTGCTCAACTGTGCGAGCAATACGGTCTGAGATTTGTTGAGACTGAGGAGTCTTATTCGTCGAAGGCTTCGTTTGTCGATAATGATTTGCTACCTACAATCGGCGAGAAACCCGAAGGGTGGCTTCCAAGTGGCAAACGAATTAAGCGTGGCTTGTACCGAACTGCACAGGGCTGGCTAATTAATGCAGATTGTAATGCCTGCGGAAATATTGGTAGAAAAGTAGCGGTGATGCTTGGACTCGCTCTAAGCGGAATCAGTAGGGGTGAATTGACAGCACCTTTAAGACAGAAATTGTGGTCTTAAGAATCCTCGTCGCTTCAGCGCGAGGAGTGTCAAAATCAGTAAAATGGCTTTAAGCTGTTGGGCATCTAAATTGTATTTTTGGGCGGGCTAGAAGCCCAACCCCTACTCCCCACAAGAATTAGATGCACGGCCTATAAGCAACGGCAAACAATAATTAGATGTACACCTGACGAGATTATCTAATACTAGGCTTTCTATTCCTAAGATTCCGCGCTCCGGGAATTTTCCGGCTGGGACGGCGATTGTTCAAACTGCTCGCAGTTCGAGTATTCACAGCATCAGCAGCAGCTATTAAACCTAAATCTTGCAAGATTTCAACAGCCGCCCTTTGTCCAGTTTCGCAACCGCCTTCCATGTAACCTTGATTTTCCAGCGAAGTGTGTTCTCCGGCAAAATATAAATTGCCAACTCGTTCGCCTTCAACGCCGTACATTTGCGTCCACTGTCCGACTAAATAGCAGGAATAAGAACCTTTAGAAAAGCGTTCTCCCGGCCAATATGCTCGCACAGCTTTGCCCGATCGCAAATTTCTCACTCCGGGAAAAACTCTTTCAAATTGGTTCAAAAATCTTTGTGCTTGGTCTTCTGGAGTTCCGGCACCGATCGACAAACCCTGCTTTCCTCCTGTAAAATTAGTAACTAAACCGTTAGGAGTAGGAGCGAAAGGCGTAGCTTCCCAGGTATTCTGGAATCCTAAATCGCTATAAACAGAAGCAGTCGATCGATAAGGTTCCCGCCAAATGCGGCTGCGGTAGCCAGTAATTAACTTAGAATTAGTACCGTAACCCAATTGCTCGATCGCCCTGCGCTTTGGTTGGGGCAAAGGTACGTTAATTTTAACGTCTCGCAGAGTGCTGAACGGTAAAGTTAACAAAACTCGCTCGTAAGTGCGATCGAACGCGCTTAGTCCCGATCGCAAATTTACCCGATAGCGGCCATCCGGCAAAAGAGTAATCGCTTCCAAAACCGTCCCCGCCTCGATCGAACCAGACAATTGACCCGCCAAACGGTTGATAATTTGACTGTTGCCGCCGTCAATTTGATAGCGCTCATCGCTGTCGCCGTACAATTCAAAACTGCCCGCTTCAGAACTGATTAAAAACAGCAGATTTAACGCCGACTGCTCCTCGGGATCTCGACCGTATTCCGTCGTGTAAGCAATGCGGAGTAACTGCCGGACAATCGTGCTAATCTCGGCTTGGTCTACATATTCAGCGATCGAAAGATTGTCCAATCTTTCCGCTGCTTCCGTAAAATCAAGATAGCTAATTTCATCGCCAACCGCCTGCAAATCAGCAGTAATTTTACTCGCTAGTGGCGCAAATTCCGCGATTAATTGCTCAAGAGAAAAGCGCCGTCCTTGAAAGAAAAAAGTATCCTTCACCAATCCACTCTGCACTTGGGCTAAGTCGATCGCCCGCAAACCCAATTCCGTCGCCAGCGAGATTAAATTAGTGTGGCCGGTGTCAATAAATTCTCCCCCCAAATCCGCCGGAATCAGCGTTCCAGCCACCTTGGGAATAGTGCGTATCCGCCCCCCCACGCGGTTCGTTGCCTCGATTATATCGGCACGCACACCCGCTTGGCGCAAGCGATAAGCCGCCGTCAAACCAGCAATTCCCGCACCCACAACCAAAATCGGCGATCGTCCACCCTGTTGAGCAAAAGCTCCCCCTCCATCCCTGGTAAAAGTCGCAGCAGTGGCAGCCCCCGCAGCAGCTAAACCCCCGTGCAGCAAGCGGCGCCGAGATATGGCAGAATTAGGAATGCGATCTGTCAGCATCCCCAGCAGTTCATCAGCCGGAATGCCCGTTTCCCTTGATTTCTGGGCAATGCTTGCAGCGCGGCGCAGCATTGCCATCAGTGCAGATTTAGCCATAATTAAGACATCCTCACAAAACAAAACTTTGATGTAAACTGGATTCTCGATCGTGCAATTTCCAGACTAAAGTCCAGAGAGATTTTTTTAATAATGCTAACCCTCAGAACACTGTTCGACAGCAAATTTTATCTCGAAAACAACCCAGATGTCGCCGTAGCAGTTGCCAGAGGCACGGTATCGAGTCCCTTCGATCACTACCGAAAAATTGGCAAATTTGAAAATCGCGACCCGAATGCCCTGTTCGACGCCAGCTATTATTTAGACACCAATACAGATGTAGCGGTATCAGCCAAACTCAATGGCTTTTCAGGGGCCGATCACTTTATCAGATTCGGTCAATTTGAACTACGCAACCCCAACCCATTCTTCGATGTTAATTTTTATCTAACAAGCAACCCAGACGTGCTGACTGCAGTCCAAACCAATCAATTTACCCCATTTGAACACTACTTCAAAGCCGGTCAATTAGAAAACCGCAAAGCCAGCATTTTCTTCGATCCCAGCTTTTATCTAGAAAAATATCCGCTGGTAGCAGCAGCAGTCAATAGCGGCGCAGTTAAAAGTGCGATCGACCATTACATTCAATTCGGTCAACAAGAAGGATTGTTGAGCACTCTCCCCGATCCCGCCGACAATTTGAACGCAGCAAAAAGCCTAGGCATTCTCACAGAAATTCAAACGGCGAGCGATTTTGTGGGAGAGGCTGAACCTGCCGACATTTACAGTTTTATCCTCAATACTCCCAGCCTTTTCAGTGTAACTGTTGACGGTTTGAGTGCAGATGTTGATGTTGAATTAATTCAGGATCTCAACGGCAACGGCGCAGTTGGATTAGACGATATTATTGCTTCGTCTAACAATTTAGGCACGGCTTCAGAAACAATTGTCAGCAATGGGCCTTTACCTGCGGGGACTTATTTTGTCCGCGTTTCTCAATTTCAAGGCGATACAAATTATGACTTGAGATTGCTATCTGCTCCCTCAGAAATAGCGCCCCAAATTTAAGAAGTCAATCGATTTTAAACTTTAAATTTTCGAGGGATAATTGCAGAAATTACCCACGGAAGTCTGAGACACCGTGGGTTATGCACCTTCCTCCAGCAAAGATAATAAAGCTGCTTTTTGATGGGCTACATAAGCCACGGGATTCTTAGTTTTTATCGCCTTACCTTCTGCCACTGCTCTTTTTAACCATAGCCGCATTTGCCCTATTTGAACATCCAGAAGTTCCGCAAGAGATTTATCATCTAACGGTTGCTCTAAATTACTGAGAATCAAGGGTAAAACTGCTTCGTAAATATCTTTTGGAGGAAATTGGACTGTTGGTGTTTTCTCGTGTACGCGCGGCGAAGCTATCCCGTAGGGAATCGCATCTTCCGAAGTTCCATTAGATGCAACATCTATTTCTTCCGAGGCTGGCACTGCCACTTCTGTTTTTGTAGATACAATGGTCGATTCCGAGTTTAACGGCACTGGATCTGCTGCAATTTCTGATGTTAATGAGCCTGTTATTTCCACTTCTGTAACTGGGGCTGCAATTTCTAACAGCGCACTTTGCTCTTGTGGATTTCTCTCCGTTTCTCTTGCAGTTTCGATTGCTCCAAATTCTGATGCTTTAGCCTCCAAAATTTCCCTTAATTTTCCCCTTATTGAGCTCCCAGGTATAAATGGAAATGTCAAAGGTTGTGCTCCTCGCTTTAGTAATTGCCTATTGCCTTCTGGCACAGCATCATCTAGCACAAAAACCGGGATATCTTTGATCTTTTCTAGCGCTTCCACCGCACCCGCCCAAGTACCGCCCGTACCGACTGAACAACTGATGACAAGGGCGCGATCGGCTAAAGCATAAATATATTTATTTCGCCCCATCGCATTGCCAACATTAAAACTAGCATTCGGATCGCAAGCAGATACTAAAGTCAGTCTGCCTTCTTTAATACCAGTGCGATATTTTCCAGCAACAGCAGAAGCTGCCAAACTGTCAGCCAGCACACCAACAGCCGTTCCTCCCGCCTCCAGCGCGCTTAACATTGCCGCCGTATCTACCCCGCGCGCGCCACCGGAAACTACCTGCATTTCTTGTTCGGCACAAGTCTGTGCAACTTTCTGAGTGCGATCGAGTCCTTCTTCATCAACATCGCGAGAACCGACAATAGCTAATCCTCCCTGACCTAGCAATTTTATGTTGCCAATTCCATAGAGAATTGCTGGTGCTAAATGTTTCAAGATTTGCTTGAGGCGCTTGGGGTATTGAGAGTCGCTTCTTCCCAATATCCACAGCCCTTGATTCGTCCATTTTTCAACAGCTAAACTCAGCATTACCCCTCGTTCTAATAATGCCGAAACTCTGTTAAAGTCAATCCTACTTGCCGGAATGGATTGTAACAGGTTTAAACAAGTTGGACTTAGCAAATCCGCAGGGCGCATCTGATTTTCGCGCAGCCAACCAGCCAAATAATTATATTCGCTAAGCGTTAGAGGCTGCGGTTCTGTTTGCCGATTTTGCCCGAAGCTGGCGCACAAGAGTAAAATTGCTTGAGTATCTGGTGGTAGTACATGATTCATATATCTAATCGGCGAGAGAGTTGAGGGATAATGCTAGCGGAAAAACTGACCCGCTACCACGTTGACGTAAAAGTGCAGCAATGACTGTAAAAGTCCACCGGGAATCTACCATATCGTCAACTAAGAAAACTGTTCCTTTTATTCCTTCCCAAGTGTCTATCGCAAATGCACCATCCAAATTATGAGCTTGCTGATAACTATTATTCATCTCTTTTTGAGGTCGTGTTGGGTTAATTTTCCGAATGACTGGCTTAAAAGGCAAATTTAATCGATCAGCCAGCTTTTGAGCAAAATTTGGTACTAACTCGGGACGATTTAAAGAAGGTACGCAAGTCACCCAAGTGGGAAATGGTTGAGGTTGCCAGCGCTGAATCATTTCAAAAGCCCCCTCAACCAGTACATCATTAAAATTATTATCCCGATACTTACCCAGTTTAACTAATTCTCCCCAACCTGCGTCGCCCCACAAAGACAGCGCCCTTCCGCCTTCCGCTCTTAAATTAGGTTGAATATTTCCCGAATAACGGTAAATTAGAAATGCTTTTGAAGGCCATTGTTTGCGGGGTTCGATAATTATATCGCACCGCCGTAGGTACTGAATTGCTTGATTTACAATTTCCAGAGAAGGGGTTTCTGGCAGTAAAGATTCACCTAAACATACAGCACATTTGCCACACTTAGTTGGATTGGGATCATCTAATTCTTTGGCAAGAAAAGCCATGAGGCATTGTTTTTTTTCGCCCATGTATTCTCGCATTTTGTCTTGTTCTTGGCGACGAATTTGCGTCAAACGTTCAATCTTATCACTGTCTGGCTGATAGTTAACAGGGGTAGCATACCACTTGGAATTTTGCTTGATCACCGGGGCTGGTGATTCCAGGGATAGCAGTTTTAAAACTTTCTCAATTTTACCTTTAGAAAAATTTAGTTCTTGCTCTAACTGGGGAACAGATAAGCCATTATCGGCTTGGTTAAGCGCCATTAAAACTTCCTGCGTATGGGCTTGTGGAGGAAAAGCTGTTCTGATAAAATAGTTTGTAATTTCGTCATCTTCATCGCCGCTTAAAAGGATACCATAGGCTTGTTCTACGGCTCTACCCGCTCGCCCTACTTGTTGATAATAATGAACGGCGGAACCGGGACGCTGGTAATGAATGACAAATCCTAAATCGGGTTTGTCAAAACCCATTCCTAAAGCGGTAGTTGCAACTAAGGCTTTAATTTCGCTGTTGAGAAGTTGGTCTTCTAAGGTTTGCCTCTCTAGATTTTCTAGATTGCTATGGTAGGTTTTAGCATCAATCCCTTGACTTATTAACCAGTCAGCAACCCGTTCGGCATCTTTGATAGTTAAGGTGTAAATGATTCCACTTCCCGGTAAGTTGGGCAACTGTTCTGCTAACCATGCCATTCTTGCTGCTGAACTTCCCAGAGCGATATTTTGGAGTTGCAAGCTTTCTCTAATTAAGTTTCCTCTGATGACGCGGAGATTTGAACTTAATTGCTCGACGATATCGTTAACAACTCGGTTGTTAGCTGTAGCGGTTGTGGCTAAAACAGGTATGTTTTGAGGAAGAGCTTGCAAAATTCGGACAATCCGGCGATAATCTGGTCGAAAATCATGTCCCCAGTCGGAAATGCAGTGGGCTTCATCGACGACAAATAACCCAATATTCTGAGAAATTGGTAACAGTATATCCTGGGTAAATTCTTCATTGGCGAGTCTTTCGGGGGAAATTAGGAGAACATCTATTTCTCCTGCTAGCAACTGAGTTTTTACGAGTTGCCATTCGTCTGTATTGCTGGAGTTAATTGTTGATGCTTTAATGCCCATTCGATCGGCGGCGGCAATTTGGTTTCGCATGAGAGCGAGTAGAGGTGAAATCAGGATTGTGGGGCCGGCTTCTCTATCTCACAGCAGCCAAGTTGCTAAAAAATAGACTAAGCTTTTACCCCAACCAGTGCGCTGTACCACCAGCAGTTTCGATCGCTCTTCGATTAACGAGGCGATCGCTTCCCACTGGCCGTCTCGAAAGTCAGCTTGTGTGTTGTTGAGGGCTATCTGGAGAAGCGCTCGCGCCCTATTTCTTAATTCTACTGTCATATTGTTAACCTGTTAGTGAAAGTTCCTCATCTTGTAATTTAGTTTTAAAAATAACAGGACTAATTACTAAGATGATATCACCAACTACCCAAGTCTTAATTCGTACTTGCTGGCCCGCTGGGAGAGGGCAAAGATTGAACAGGTGCCGGAGGCCAATTAGAGCGACTTCTGCTTAGAGTAGTAGACACCAAAGCATAGCCCAAAACAGCAGGAAGGACGATCGCACTCAGAAACACGATCGCCATAGCCCAAGTCATCGCATTCGAGATCGGGCCGTAATGAGTGCGGTAAGGGTCAAACATTGGTAAATTAGGCATCGGCGCGTCCCGCAGCGCGATCGGACGTTTGAACCGCACCCGCCTGTCGTCTAGCTTTTCGAGCAAAATCCAGCCAACTTCCGCCTCTTCCTCGCAAAGCTTGTGAAAAATCGCAGGATTGCGGAACAAATCGTTGCTAGCCCGCACAATCTTGTACTCCCAAACCGTCAAATCAACAGCATTAGGTTCTGATTTGGGATTGCCCTTGGATGGCGCATTTTCAGGCGCATTAAAATTATCCTCTTGAGATTCGTACCGAGTCAAAACTTCCTCCTCCTCATCGCATTTTTGCCCCGCATCCAATTGCTCGTGGCTCACCAAAAGACCCACAAGCGCAGCCTCCAAGCCGAGACTGCCAAGCATCAAACTCCAAATCAGAATTTCCACCATAAAAGGAGTTAAAAGTTAAAAATCAAAAACTCAAAAGACTCGCTTTTAACTTTCAATCTTTAATTTTTAAATAGCCTTCTACCACACAATCTGCACCCACTGTGCGCCAAGAAACCCGCTCTAAAGTCAAAGCATCAGTCATTGCCGAAAAGCCCAAATCTCCCACAGGAGTTGGAGCTCCTTGACCACCGACAATTTTAGGAGCAATAAAAGCCATAATTTTTTGAACTGCACCCTCAGCAATTGCCCTCGCGGCCAAAGTGCCGCCGCACTCCCAGAGTACAGAAAGAAAAGATCGATCGTACAAATAAGCCATAACATTAGTCGGTGTCAGAGGCGAGAGCTCCACAACTTCCACCCCTTTGGCGATCAAAAATTCCTGAAATTCCGGGTTAACCCCAGGCTCAGTCAGCACCAAAGTAGCCGCCACAGAGGTTTCCCACAACCAAGCCGACTTCGGCAAATCCAAAGTGCGGCTCATCACCACCCGCAGGGGATTATTCCTATCAGGCTGGTGGCTCGTCAGTAGGGGATTGTCCAGACGCACCGTATTTCCCCCAACAATCACAGCATCGCAGCCGACGCGCACCCGGTGTACCTCGCTCCGAGCCTCCTCGCCTGTCACCCAAGCGCTGTGGCCGCTACTGGTAGCAATTTTACCGTCCAAAGTCATTGCATATTTCAAAATTCCAAAAGGCCGGCGGTGCAAAATCCGGTGCACAAACGCCTCGTTGAGTTTCTGGCAAGCTTCCCCTTCCACTCCCGCCACCACTTCAATGCCAGCCTCTCGCAACCGGGCCAGCCCAGTTCCAGCTACCAAAGGATTCGGATCGACCATGCCAGCCACTACTTTTGCCACCTTGGCCTTAACTAAAGCTTCGGAACAGGGAGGAGTCCGGCCGTAGTGGTTGCAGGGTTCCAGGTTCACGTAGACAGTCGCTCCTTCGGCGAGTTCCCCCGCTTCCCGGAGCGCAAAAACTTCGGCGTGAGGTTGACCGGCACCGGGATGAAACCCTTCGCCGACAATCTTGCCGTCTCGGACAATTACAGAACCGACAAGGGGGTTGGGTGCGGTTTTGCCCAGAGCACGGCGAGCCAATTCTATGCAGCGGCGCATCATGGCTCGATCGAACTCTTGAATTTCGCTGTTTTCCAGTTGTGTTGTACCTTGCTGCTGTCCGTTAGCTAAGCTGGCGATCGCTTGAGCGTGCGCCGGAAAAGTTTCCATGAGATTTTGCTATGATATCTATCCCTGAGTGTACTGACTTTGATGCTAATTTTGGCTACGAACCGACGATCAATTGCTGCTGGGGCAAACTGTACGTTACCACTGAGATATTGCACCATTCTCAATTAGCCTTTTATGAACAGGCAAGATGCCTGTTCCCCAAGAAAATTTATCTTTTGTGGAACAGGCCGGACAGCCTGTTGCTGACAAGGGTGCAAGATGTGAGTTACCAGGAGTGAAAAGCAATTTAGGGCGATCGACCCCGCACGCCCGATCGCATAGCTTTAACATTAAGAAACAATAGCAGGTGCTTGAGAAAAAACAATGAGTCAGGACATGAAGCGGGAATTTGCCAGCCGCGACGAATTAATTGCCTACGTGCGCCAACAGTTCCCCGAAGCCGGGGCCCGGGACAGCAGCGTACCCCCGATCCTAGGCGGGCGGAAAGCAGCCGAGACAGCCCTGCAACAAATTGACCCCGGCAAATACGCCTCAACCCGCAATTTCCTCAACGGTGCGGTAACGCGCTTGTCGCCCTATTTGCGCTACGGCGTTTTGAGTCTTGCCGAAGTCCGGGATGCCGTGCTGGAGAAGGTGCGGCATCCAGAAGATGCTGTGAAACTTGTCAACGAGTTGGGTTGGCGGGATTATTGGCAGCGACTCTACGCCGAATTGGGCAACGGAATTTGGCAAGACCGGGAACCCTACAAAACTGGTTACACTGCTAAAGATTACAGCGAAACTCTGCCGCAGGATGTCGTCGAGGGCACGACTGGTTTGGTTTGCATCGACAGTTTCAGCCGCGAGTTGCGAGAAACTGGTTATTTGCACAATCACCAGCGGATGTGGACTGCCGCTTATCTCGTACACTGGCGCCGCGTGCGTTGGCAAGCCGGAGCTCGCTGGTTTTTGCAACATTTGCTAGATGGAGATCCGGCGAGCAATAATCTTTCTTGGCAGTGGGTAGCAAGCACTTTTAGTCACAAACCTTATTTTTTTAATCGGGAAAATTTGGAGCGTTACACTAAGGCGGTTTATTGTCGCGATTGTCCTCTGTATGGGCAATGCGATTTTGAGGGAACTTACGAATATTTGGAAGGGCAGTTGTTTCCTAATGGAGAAAAGGTCGATCGTAGCGGCGGTTCTAAAAGTTGGGATCGGCCTAAAAAAGGTCGCAGAAATTAAAATGTCAGTAGTCAGTTGTCAGTTGTCATTAGTCATTAGTCATTAGTCATTAGTTATCAACAGTTAACAGTCAACAGTCAACAGTCAACAGTCAACAGTCAACAGTCAACAGTTAACAATTACTAATTTATGAACAATCCGATTATTTGGCTGCACGGTGATTGCTTGAGTCCTGAAGGCCCGGCTTTTCAAGCGCACCCAGAGGCACCGGCCATCTGGGTTTGGGATGATGCGCTGATTGATGAATGGCAGTTGAGTCTCAAACGAATGGTGTTTATTTACGAATGTTTGCTGGAGTTGCCGGTAGTTATTCGGCGGGGCGATGTGGCTGCGGAAGTTATCGCTTTTGCGATCGAATCCGGCGCGAATCAAGTGGTAACTACCGAAAGTCCCAGTCCTCGGTTTCAGGATATTTGCCGGGAAATTAAGCGATCGCACCCAGTAGAAGTTTTGCCACCGGAACCCTTTGTCCGCTACGATGGTTACATTGATTTGAAGCGTTTTTCTCGCTATTGGCGCGTCGCTGAAAAATATGTTTTCTAATTGTAATTGGAAATTGGAAATTGGAAATTGGAAATTGAAAAGAGGTGTTCTTTTCTCTTCTTCCCTCTTCCTTCTTCCCTCTTCCTTCTTCCTGAAATCCGTTACATCCGTTACATCCGTTACATCCGTTACATCCGTTACATCCGTTACAGAACTTCCTTCTTCCTTCAACTCCCCTTCAAACGCTCCAACAGCCATTGAAATCTCGATGCCGCCAAATCGGGATTTTCGACATTTTGCGGGATGCCGTCCTCGCCGGGATCTTGATATATTAAACAATCACTCTCATCGCCGAAGCGTTTGACTGTACCCCGCAGTCTCGACGACAGAAATTTGGTAATCGCCCGATAAAACCGCAGGGAAAAAAGCACGTCTTGCTCGAGTTTTTCAGTTAACAGTCGCCGGGGAATTGACAGGATGAGGCACTCTTCAATTGCCGTGACGCTAGCAGAAGGAAGCCTCCCGTCTACAAAAGACATTTCGCCTAACACTTCCCCGGAAATAATTTTTCCAATTTCTTTGTCGCCCAAAGATGATACAGCAACGCTCAAAGTTCCCTCCAGAACTATGTACAGGGCGTCTAAGGGCTTACCTTCGGTGATCAGGGTTGTGCCGGGGAGGACTTGGGTGCGGGTGCCGTTGGCGAGCATCCAATCGATGTCGCGATCGCTCAATTCGCCTAATATCACTAGAACTTTGCTCATAAAGTCAGGTTGAGATGAGATAATTTGTATTTTTTTACTTGTTTAGTTGCGTGCTGTTGTGAGATGGTCAGACCCTGAGCGAAAGCGATGGCTAAACTTTACAAATAGAACACTAAATTTTACACAATTTTCATAATATTCAGTAATTTTGACACGATCGAGCCACAAATCTTTCTCCAATCGGTGGTATTATTCTACATTACTTGTCAGGAACCCTGCAGCAGCCGATCGCGTTGTATTAACTGCACTTGCTTGGGACGGCGGGGTTGCCCAAACTGTTTTAAAAGCTTGTTGTCTCTTGGTTTAGAGCTGGTGCGCCCTCAAAAACCGGATTTTTCCGGCGTGGCTGCGAGTGCAGCGCCCCCAAGTAAAGTATTGTAGGATGCAAGCGAGGCGAACGATCGACCCCTCAATTAAACAGGATTAAGGATGAAATCATCCCTAGGATTGATTTTTTGCCGATCGATCTGTAAATTAAAATTAGCCTCTAAACCCACCGTCCGTTCTTGAATCTAATCAGCTTGAGAGTTGACTATTCAACGGTAAAATGGCAATCTAGGAACAACACAACTCATATTTGTGTCTTTTTTTCCCAAAGCTCTCGACGTTCTCCCTCAAACACTTACACTTTTAACACACCCTTCATTGAGGAGTTGCTATGAATAGTCTATTTTCCAAGTCTACTTTTGCGTTAATAAATCTTGCAGCTTTAGCTGTTTGTTGTAGTACCATGTCAGCGAAAGCTGAAACTGGCAACTTGCCCGATGTCGCTACAACTGCAACAATCGCAGCTCAAAATATTGACCAAACTTCTGAGCCAGCGGCAACTTCAGCAGTTAAACCCGACGCAGAAACAACGGCTAGTAATAAAAAAATTGATTCAATCAGTTGGAGCGAACTAACAGAAGCGGCAGAGCCAGCAGCCTCTGAACCTGCCGCCAACTTGCAAGTATCTATTGCTGCACCCGAAAAATCGGAAGCAGCAACATCTGAAATTGCTGAGACAGAAACAGCGCAAAATACATCCATTGCTGCTGAGACCCAAAAGTCGGAAGAAACCGCTAAAATTGCTGATAATGGTGTCAAAGTGCAGTCAACAGTCGAGACTGTCAAAAAGAGCGATCGACCTACCTCAATTGTTGCCCAGAGCAATAATCTTGAAGTAACAGCAACAAAGGAAGAAAAAGAAGTCCAAACAGCACAAGAATTGTTGAGCAATCCTGTCAGCACTTCCGCCTCAGCTCTGACAAACCAACCGAAAGTTGCCCAAAAACCTGCAACTGTCTCCGAAGCAACTGAAAAAGTAGCTCAAGGAACTCAAATCCGACCAGGCCGAGCAACCCGTTCTGGGCCCAGCTACATCGGCATTGGCGGCAATCTAGGTTTTGGCGGAGATTCAGCTTTAGGCGACGGTTCATTTGCCATTATTAGCAAAATCGGTTTGACGAACAATTTGTCGGTGAGACCGACTGTTTTGTTCCAGGACGACTTAGCTTTTCTAATTCCCGTTACCTTCGATTTTGTATCTCAAAATACCGTCGAAGTCACCGAGGATTTTGTGATTACTGCTGCTCCTTATGCAGGTGCTGGCGTGATAATTTCTACCGGGGATGACGGTACTTTGGGCTTCCTGATTTCGGGGGGTGTAGATGTGCCGCTGACGAGAAATTTTACAGCCACAGCCGGACTGAATATTGGTTTTGTAGACGGAGCTGAAGTGGGATTGTTGGTCGGTGTCGGCTATACGTTCCCGAATATTGCCCGGTAGTGTTGCTGTTTGAGCAAACGCATGACAAATAAATAAGCGCGGGGTTGGCTGTAGGAATACAGTCAACCCTTTTTGATGATGGAAAATCTGCCTATGCGATCAATGTAGGGTGCGCCATAAGCACAGAGCGGTAATGTAGGTTGCGTCATAAGCACAGAGCGCCGATAGGGATTTTTGTGAAAGATATAATGATGGTGCGATCGCACTTTCTCACCAACCACCCGAAAAAACCGTGACTAAAACAGAAATCTTAGCAGCACTCAAAAATCTGACAGCAGAAGAACGCCTAGAAATCATTGAAACAGCTTCGCGGATGATGCGCGAAGAAATAGAAGAAAAAGCCCAGCGCAAAGTTGAGAGAAAGCGGAGACTCAGAGCCGCAGCAGAAGCAGCGGTTCCTTTGTATGAACCAGGAGGGCCACTGCACGATTTGTGGTCGCCCGACAGCGAACCCTATTTCGATTCAGAGGAAGAATACCTGAGCGCAGGGGTAGAAACTAATGCGTAAGGGCGAAATTTGGCTTGTCAGACTAGATCCAACGGTGGGAGATGAAATTGGGAAAACTAGACCTGTTGTGGTTGTCAGCGATGATGAAGTGGGAAATTTGCGGCTCAAAGTAATTGTTCCAATTACAGCATGGAACGATCTTTTTTCCCCGCTTGATTGGATGGTGCAGCTCGAACCGACATCAGAAAATGGCTTGGCGAAACTCTCCGCCACCGATACTTTTCAAGTCCGTTCCGTTTCCCAACAAAGATTTGTCCGACAACTCGGAACCCTGTCCGAGACAATTATGGAAGAAATTGCAGAAGCACTGACAATTGTTCTGGATCTAGATTGAATAACTAGGCAACAGCGTACAAATAGTGTTATTTATAGATAGATTGTATGGCGCGATGGCCTAAATGATTCCTATACAACTTACACTCAAAAATTTTCTCAGCTATCGCGAAGCTGCTTTAGACTTTCGCGGCCTGCACACCGCTTGCATTTGCGGGCCTAACGGTGCTGGCAAATCCTCCCTCTTAGAAGCCATATCCTGGGCACTTTGGGGCTGTTGTCGCAGCGATACGGAAGACGATATCATCCATATCGGCGAAACTGATGTGCGCGTTGATTTCACTTTCTCCACCGGCGGCCAAATCTACCGGGTGATTCGCAACCGCCGGCGCGGACAATCGGGAAGTTTGGAATTTCAAGTAGCAACAAACCCCCCCTTCCCCCCCCTTGGTAAGGGGGGGCCACAAGAAGTGAATTCTTCCCTTGGTAAGGGGGGGCCACAAGAAGTGAATTCTTCCCTTGGTAAAGAGGAACCCGAAGAAGTAAATTCTTCTCCCCCCCTTAGTAAGGGGGGGTCGGGGGGGGTGAATTTTCGCACGCTCACAGACAAAGGTCTGAGAACAACTCAGCAAAAAATCCTCGAACACATCAAACTAGATTACGATACTTTCATCAATTCGGCATATTTGCGGCAGGGGCGAGCTGATGAATTTATGCTCAAAAAGCCGATCGAACGCAAGCAAGTTTTAGCCAACCTACTCAAACTCGACTCCTACGACACTTTATCCGACCAAGCCAAAGATACGTCCAAACAATTTAAAGCTCAAGTCGATGTACTCAAACAGAGTTTGCTAACCGTACAAGAGCAACTGCAACAAAAAGAGACCATCGCCGCCGAACAAACTCAATTGCAGCAAGCAACCGATTTGCTTCAGCAGCAGCAGCAAGCCGACACAACCGAGTTACAGCAACTGCAACTCCAGCACCACAACCGTCAAACTTGGCAAAAACTCCTCGCCGGCCACCAGCAACAGCACTACAATATCACTCAAGAATGCCGCCGCTTGCAGCAAGAACTCAGCGCCGCCAAACAGCAGCAAAATGAGCTACAAGCCCTCCTAGTTCAAGAAAATGAAATAACAGAAGGGATTGCGTATTTCCACAGCTTGCAAGCCACTGAAGAGACTCTGGCTGGTAAATTCAAAGCTAACCAACAAGCCCAAAACCAGCGTCAACAATTGCAAGAACAGCAGCGGCAAGAACTGAGCTTTTTGCAAAGCAAAATTCAGCAGTTGCAAGCTCAATTAGATGTTTTAGAACAGGATGAAAAAGATGTTCTGGAAATTCTCAAACAGCAGCCGGATGTTGACAAAGGACTCGCACAGTTGCAAGCAGTTCGATCGCGCCTCAACGAACTAGAGCAACTGCAACTGCAAGTTTCGCCGCTGCTACAACAGCAGCAGCAAAAGCAACAAAAGCTCGATCGCGCCCGCGCCGGTTTAACCGCCCGCTTAGAGGAAATCAACCGACAGGTGCAAGTTCAGCAGCAGCAGCGACAACCGCGATTACAGGAGGAAATCTCCGCCATCGCCAATCAAATTTTGCAGTTGGAAAACAAGCGGGTTTATCAGCAGCGAGTCCGCGAAAAAGGTCAAGAAAGGCACGACTTTCTCGGAAACCTGCAAGCCAAAAGCCGCGACTATCAAACCAGACTCGCTGAAATCGACCAAAAACTGCAACTGCTGCGGAAACATGAAGGAGAAAAAACCGCAGGCGAAGGTAAAGCCTCGAATTTTGCGGAAAACGAGCCATCGAATTCGCCTTTAATGGTGCGGGATACAAATTTTGGCAATTGTCCTTTGTGCGATCGACCTTTAGACGAACACTACTGGAATTTGGTAGTCACAAAACACCATACCCAACAGCAGGAAATCTGGAATCAACTGTGGGTTGTGCGCGAACAGTTGGCCGTCTCCGAGCGCGAAATTCAAGTTCTCAGACATGAATACCGCGAACTAGAAGAGGAATTAGCGCCCTACCAAGAATTGCGGGAACGTCGCAGTCATTTGCAAGCACAATTAGATAGCCTGAGTCAAGATGAAAATCGCCTGCAAAGTATGCGTCAAGACGCGGCAGAAATAGAGCGGTTGCTACGCACCGGCGAGTATGCAGCGGAGGATTTGGGCGAACTCCAGCAAATCGAACAGCAACTGCAACAGCTCAATTACAGCGATCGCAGCCACTCCCTCGCCCGCAGCGATGAAAAGCGCTTGCGGTGGGCGGAAATTAAGCAAGCTCAAATCAAAGACGCTCAGCAGAAACTGAATAAAATTAATGCCCGCCGCCCGGATTTGCAAACTCAATTAGCCACAGTACAGCAACAGTTAGAACAGCAAAAAAATAGCTCGGAAATACAGCAGCAAATTCTGTCTTTAGATAGATACATTGCGGAAATTAGCTATAATTTGGAACAGCACGAACACGTGCGGAGCGAAATGCGCCGATCGCAGTTTTGGATCGCCCGCGCCGAAAAATTGCGCTCGGCAACTGTGCAGTACCCACAAGTGCAGCAGCGCGTTAATGAAATAGCAACTTCCATCGCAGTGCGCGATCAAGATTTGCAAGCTGTCAGCGCTCAAACTTCCGCGATGAACCAGCAATTGCAAGAACATCCCGATCCCACAGCCCGCATAAGTGCGATCGAACAGCAAATCAGTCGCCGCCGCCAGCAGCTAGACCAACATTTGGGAAGTCTTGGACGCCTTCAGCAGCAGCAGCAAAATCTGGAAAATCTGCAAGTTCAGCTAGTAGCTCAAAAAGAGCAAATGCAAGTTGCCAAACGCCAGCAGCGAGTTTATCAAGAGCTGGGTCAAGCCTTTGGTAAAAACGGCATTCAAGCTTTAATGATTGAAAATGTTTTGCCTCAACTCGAAGCTGAAACTAATCAGATATTGTCGAGATTGAGCGCCAATCAATTGCACGTTCAATTTATTACTCAGCGGGCTGCTGCTTCTAAAAAAGCAACTAAATTGATTGACACTTTAGACATTTTAATTGCTGATGCTCGCGGTACTCGCGCCTACGAAACTTACTCTGGCGGTGAAGCTTTTCGGATTAATTTTGCGATTCGGCTGGCGCTGGCGAGACTGCTTTCTCAGCGGGCGGGTACGGCTTTGCAAATGTTGATTATTGATGAGGGGTTCGGGACTCAGGATGCTGAAGGGTGCGATCGGCTGATTGCTGCAATTAATGCGATCGCCTCCGACTTCGCCTGCATCCTCACCGTTACCCATATGCCCCACCTGAAAGAAGCTTTTCAAGCCAGGATTGAAGTCAGCAAAACTGCTCAGGGTTCTTGCATTAGCTTGTCAATTTAAAAGGGTTGATGAACCGGATAAAAGGAGGATAAGAAAAAAAGTTAAAAATATCAGTATTTTCACCTTCTATTTTCTTTGGGCATTCGGTATTTTTACCTTCTGTTTTCTGGAAAAGTGCCTAATGCCTTCGGTGATACTAATTTTCCAAAAGAAGGCAACTGTAGACCCATCATCCAAACCATGATGGAATCAGTCATTGCCAATCCCAAATCTAACATCTAAAATGGTATTAGTCGTCTCCATCGCCGACTTTTTTGGGCTGCTGACTTTGTTCACAAAGCTAAATTAAAAATAAGATTATAGAATAAGAATAGCTTAAGGTGTGTATAATTTTTTATTCTTCTGTCCGCTCCGCAGGAGCGTGAATATTGCTACAGATGACAACAGACTCTTTCAACCTGTCTCTCCTAGAACGGGCGATCGCAGCCTCGAGCAACAGCATCCTCATCGCGGATGCTACTAAGCCTGACACACCTATTATCTACTGCAATCCTGCTTTTGAGAAATTGACCGGTTACAGTGCCGAAGAAGTTATTGGACGCAACTGCCGGTTTTTGCAGGGCCCCGATACCGATCAGGCAGAATTAAATAAACTCCGCCGCAGCTTGGAAGCGGGAACGGAAATTCAGGTAGTGCTCAAAAATTATCGCAAAGACAAAACTCCTTTTTGGAACGAATTAATGGTTTCCCCCATCCTAGACAATGAGGGAAAAGTAACTCATTTTATCGGAGTTCAGAACGATATTAGCAAAAGAGTAGCAGCCGAAACTGCCAGGGAAGAAAGCGAAGAAAGATTGCGCGTGATCGCCAGTACAACTCCCGTTCCCCTGTTAATTACGCGCCTAGAAGACAGCATTATTTTGTATGCAAATCCTGCTCTTGGTGAAAGTTTAGGTTTGAGTAACGAAGAACTAATTTTTGGCAAAAGAATTGAAATTTATGCTAATATCAATGACCACATTCAATTGCTAGAATTAGTCCAAGAAAATGGCTTTAGCGACCGCGAAGAAATCTGCCTCAAGAAAGGAAATGGCAGTTTTTTTTGGGTAAAAATGTCGATGCGAGCGATTAATTTTAATGGCGAAGCCGCAATTTTATCGGCATTTTACGATATTACCGATCGCGTAGAAGCAGAAACAGCACTACGGCAAAGCGAAGCGAGGTTTCAAAAACTAGCCGCCAATGTTCCGGGAATGATTTATCAATTTCAGTTAGCAGCAGACGGCACTATGTCATTCCCCTACGTCAGTTCCGGCTGCCGCGAACTCTGGGAATTAGAACCTCTTGTACTGCAAAACTCAGCTATTCCCGCGCTCGAAATGATTCATCAAGACGATGCGCCAAGCTTCCATGAATCTGTTGCTATCTCAGCTAAAACTTTAGAGCCTTTGCGGTGGGAAGGCAGATTTGTTTTTCCGGGCGATCGGATTAAGTGGGTTAGCGGGGCTTCCCGGCCAGAACCGGGCGAAAAAGGTGACATTATTTGGGACGGCGTGTTGATTGACATTAGCGATCGCAAACTTGCAGAATCAGCACTGCGGCAAAGCGAAGCCAGATTTCAAAAAATGGCCGCCAATGTGCCGGGAATGATTTATCAATACTTGCTGCATCCCGACGGTTCAAATGAATTCATTTATCTCAGTTCCGGCTGTTGGGAACTCTACGAATTAGATCCTGAAAAAGTTCAACAAAACTCCGATTTAATTTGGGCAAGGGTGCATCCAGAAGACCTAAAAAATCTGTTAGAATCAATCGCCCTTTCCGGCAAAACTCTCAAACCTTGGATATATGAAGGGCGGATCATAACCGGATCGGGAAAAGTGAAATGGATTCGTGGTATTGCCCGCCCCGAAATGCAGCCTGGGGGTGATATACTGTGGGAGGGAGTGACAATCGACATCAGCGATCGCAAGCTAGCAGAAATCGCCCTGGGCCAGTCAAAAATCGCCCTACTGCAAGTCAATCAAGAACTTGAAAAGCGCGTTCTAGAACGCACGGAAGCCTTGCAAACATCCAAAAAAATGTTGTGGTCGGTAATCAACAACATCCCTCAGTTAATCGCCTGGAAAGATCGAGATTTAGTTTACTTGGGAGGCAACAAAAACTTTGCCAAAGTCGCAGGTTTCAATCACCCCAGTGAAATCGCCGGTCTCACCGACTTCGATATGCCCTGGAAGCCGGAAGAAACAGAATTTTTTCGAGCCTGCGACCGCCGGATTATGGCAACCAACACCCCAGAATATCACATCATAGAATCTAAAATGCAAGCCGACGGCACCCAGTGCTGTCTGGATACAAATAAAATACCTTTACACGACAATTCCGGCAATGTTGTCGGCATTTTGTCTACCTTTGAAGACATCACCGATCGGCTTTCGCTAACAGCTAAAGTCCGGGCTAGCGAGGAACTATTTCGCACAATTTTTGAAGATGCACCCATCGCTATCTACTTAGCTAATTTAGATGATAACAAGTTAGTGAGAGTCAATAAAACTTACTGTGAAATGCTGGGATATACCGCAGCAGAATTGCTAGCCAAAACATTTATTGAACTTGGGCATCCCGACGATTATCCCAAAAATGTCCAAGTTGCTGATTCTCTCGATCGGGGAGAAATTACTCACTATCAAATCGAACTCCGCCAGATTACCGCTACAGGTAAAATTGTTTGGGTAAACGTGACAGCTACTTTGATTCGAGACGGTGAAGGACAACCTATTTACAACTTAGGGATGATTGAAAATATAACCAATCGCAAAATTTCCGCCGCCGCACTCCAAGCTTCCGAATCTCAATTAAGAAAACAAGCCGCCCAATTGCAAGAAGCCTACGAACAACTACAAAACGCTCAAATCCAATTAGTTCAATCAGAAAAAATGTCGAGTCTTGGTCAGATGGTGGCTGGGATTGCCCACGAAATTAACAATCCGGCAACTTTTATTAACGGCAATATTTCTCATACTTACAACTATTTTCACGATTTAATTGAACTGTTAACTCTCTACCAGGAATGCTACCCGTCCCCTGGGCCTCAGATTGCTGAAAAAATTAAGGACTTAGAGTTAGATTTTCTGAAGGAAGATTTGCCAAAAATGCTAAATTCCATGAGAGTAGGAGTAGAAAGAATCAGTAAAATTGTGTTGTCGCTGCGGAATTTTTCGCGACTGGATGAATCTGAAATGAAGTTGGTAGACGTTCATGAAGGGATTGACAGTACACTATTAATTTTGCAGCACAGATTGCATCAGGCAAGTATAAAAAGCGGGATTGAAATTATTAAAGAATACGGAAAGATATCCAAGATTTACTGTTGTGCGGGTCAGTTAAACCAGGTATTTCTCAATATTATCAGCAACGCGATCGACGCTCTAGAAAACCAACCGCAACCTCGGACGATCGTGATTCGCACCCTCATGAAAAAAGCTGGGTTGAAAAGCCACAGTAAAAACCAGCTCAGTAATTGCGATCGCATTGTAATTTGCATCGCCGACAGTGGGCCGGGAATGAGCGAAGAGGTTCGCAAGCGGCTATTTGACCCGTTCTTCACCACCAAGCCCGTAGGGGCTGGAACCGGCCTAGGATTATCCATCAGCCATCAGATTGTGGTAGAAAAACATAAGGGAAGCCTGCGGTGCATCTCAGCGCCCGGACAGGGAGCGGAATTCTGGATTGAAATCCCCTGCTGAGCGATCGTCGATTAATCTAAAAGTTTAAATATCTAACTTTTAACTCCCAATTGCCGTCGGTGCTTGAGTTATCAGGGTTTTGAATTAACCGCACTCAGAGACCGGAACAAATCGCACTCAGCGGTGTGCTAATCTGCTGCCCTTATTCGCTAGGCAATTATGCTCAAAAAACTACCTTTATCCTGGTCTCGCTACATTCCAGCCGGGTTGACGCTGGGTTTGGGTGTGGGACTGTCGCTTCTCACATTCGCCTTGGTTTGGGACTGGGAAGACAAGCGCCGCGACTACGAAATGCACCGCCGCATTGACGATATTTCGATCGGCATCGAACGCCAGCTCAACTCCGACTTAGATACTGTTCTCGCCCTCAGCGACTACATGAAAGCCTTCAACACCGTCGAGCGTTCCTCTTTTGCCCGGTTTGTCGCCCGTCCCCTATCCGTCCACCCTAGCCTGCAACTCCTGGCTTGGGCCCCCCGCGTCCCCCAGGACGAGCGGCCGGGCTACGAAACCAAAGCTAGAACCGAAACCGACCCCAGCTTCGAGATTACAGAGCGCGGGCCGCGAGGAGAACTCCGCAAGGCCCTCCAGCGTTCCGAATACTTCCCGGCTTTCTACGTCGAACCACCAGCCGGAAACGAGACAGCATTAGGCTTTGACCTCGCCTCCCACCCAGAAATCCGCGCCGCGCTCGATCGAGGACGCGATACAGGAGAAATGATTGTCACCAACTACATCGGCTTAACTCAAGGCAATTCCCCGGAACTAGGTCTTTTGGCCATAGTTCCGATTTACGAAAACAGCAGTAACCCGACTACCCTGGAATCCCGTCGCCAACTGCTACAAGGATTTGTTCTGGGCGTATTTCGAGGCAAAGATATTTTCCAAACCTCTTTAAAAGGACGCAATACCGAATACCTCAATATTTATCTCGTTAGCGAGGCTCCAGACAAGCAACAAGCAGCGTCACTGTTACCCCAAACGGCCAACCCGGTTCTCAAAAATCTCCCTGCTGAGGGCCAAATTCAGCAATTTGCGGTGCAGTTCCAATCCGCGAGCCAACAAGTGCTTCCAGTATCAGCCGCTGCTGACCGATCCCTCATGCAAAACTGCCCGATTCTTGACAATCCAGGCCCGAACTATACAGCTTGCAGAAGGCGGCTAAAAATTAGCGGCCGCCAGTGGTCTATGTACGTGTCGGCAACCCCGGAAATTCGCAGGCTTCGCAAGCACTGGCGCTCTTGGGGAACTCTGACGATGGGGATGCTGTGGACTCTGATTCCGGTGACATATATGCTGACATCTTTGAGTCGCACCGCCCAAATCGAAAAGCTAGCCGGAGAAAGAATTCGCCAAGCCGAACAGTTGCAGGCTGCTTACCTACAGTTGGAACTCGAACAAGCTAAATCCGAGCAACTGCTGCTGAACGTTTTGCCCGCAGCGATCGCCCTGCGTTTGAAGGATAATGAACACAATATCGCCGAAAGTTTTGCGGAAGTAACTGTGATGTTTGCCGACATTGTGGGGTTTACAGAGCTTTCGTCGAGAATTTCAGCGACGGCAGTGGTGGAAGTGCTCAACGATATTTTTTCGGCTTTTGACCACTTGGCCGATCGCCACGGTTTGGAGAAAATTAAGACTATTGGTGACGCTTACATGGTTGTCGGCGGTTTGCCTACGGCTAGAGAGGATCATGCCGAGGCAGTTGCGAACATGGCGATCGATATGCTACACGAAATTAGGCTGCTGAGTTTAGAACATTCGGAACCTTTCAGCATTCGGATCGGGATTAGCAGTGGGCCTGTCGTTGCAGGCGTTATCGGCTTAAAAAAGTTTATTTACGACCTCTGGGGCGACACAGTAAATATTGCTTCGCGCATGGAATCCCACGGGATTACCGGCTGCATTCAAGTCACCGCCGAAACCTACGAGAGATTAAAAGATAAATATACTTTTCAGAAGCGCGGCGCCATTCAAGTTAAGGGCAAGGGATACATGGTTACTTATTTACTGACTGGGAAAAAAGATTATTAACTCAGCCCAAAAACGGATACAAGCCTCCGATTCCCCGATCGACTAAGACTTTCGATCGCCAAGCTAAAATAGTGTAAGCTCAAGGTATTCTGTCACACCTGCACCAAAAAAAGGAAAAACCATGACGACGCTGCTAATCCAAACCGAAAGCGTCCCACTGACGGTCAATTTCCCTGCGATCCAATCGATGACTGTTGAACAGTTCTATGAATTCTGTATAGTTAATCGCGATTTGAGAATTGAGCGTACAGCCAGTGGGGAAGTCATTATCATGTCACCAGCCTTTTCAGATACAGGCAATCGCAACGGTAAGATTGCCCTACAATTGGGGAACTGGGCAGAACAAGATGGCACAGGTGAAGCGTTTGACTCCAGTGCAGGCTTTACCTTGCCGAATGGAGCAACCAGATCCCCCGATGCCTCATGGATTAAACTAGAGCGCTGGAATGCCTTAACTGAAGAACAAAAAGCCTCATTCGCACCGATTTGTCCAGACTTTGTGATTGAATTGCGGTCTGCTAGTGACACTCTCAAGGGATTGCAAAACAAGATGCAAGAATATATTGAGAACGGTGTATCCCTCGGCTTTTTGCTCGATCGCAAAAACAGAAAAGTCTACATCTACCGTCCCAATCGCGAACCTGAAATCTTAGATAATCCTGAAACAGTCAGCGCCGATCCAGAGTTACCGGGATTTGTCTTGCGGATGGCAAAAATCTGGTGATTTAGATCGTTAAACCATACTCAAAGACATCAATTCATCGGTCATTTCAAAATTCGCCGTCACGCTTTGCACATCATCCAAATCTTCCCGTGCGTCCATTAACTTCAGGAGCGATCGAGCTTTTTCAGGAGTGTCTATTTCCACTGTATTGCTGGGAATCCAGCGAGTTTCCGACTGCACAACTGCAAAAGTTTTTTGTTTCAAATGATACTCCCCGCTCTTTCATAGACTGGGATTCTTGGTTCATAGATCCCTTATTTTTTAGCTCGAATCACTAAATCAATTAACTGTTATCGTCCCAGAGTTTTACCCCATTCGCTTGAGCCAGTTTATGAGCATTGGATTTGACATTTCCGGGCGTGAACGCACGGAGTAGTTTGCGATCTAGCTTAGACTTCAGTTTGTGCTTCAGTGGCTTCCGATACCCCATCCTCGATCGAAGTTGGCTAGGCTTGCTTTTGAGCTTGCTTTCTTTTCCTCAAAACAGCCCGTTGAATTGTCAGAAAAATTTTCCCCTCTTGTTCATTAATTTCACCGTCAGCCTCGATCATCTCAGTGCATCGCTTTAAAAGTGGTTCGGCAAAGTCGAGTTCGAGTTGTGCGAGTAAAATATCCAACTTGGGAGGCAATTTAGACTTATTTTTCACAGCTTCAATCTCAGCTAAAGACTTGGGATTTAAATTTGCCGCTTGTAATTGAGGTAATAACTCATCCCATCGGGTGAATTTTTGGGTGGTATAGACGACATACACCAAAATCCAATCCATCACCGTTTCTTGTGCGATCGCTGTCTCTAAATATTGCTCACTTTCCGCTTGCAATACCTCTTGTAAATCTTCGAGCTTGGTTTCGATTTTCGAGGAATCGATATCGGCTTCATAAAACCGACAGGCACCGTATCCCAGCGCGTAAATCATTGTCGCACTGGCGCTAGCATTAATTACCGCACCCGCCAAGGGAATATTGCTGACAAGCGTAACTCCAGCTTCGATCGCTAAATTGCTACCCAAGGATAAACCGAAAATAGCGACAACTTCTTTTTGGCGATCGCTCGATTGCAAATCCTTTCCATAGGCGGCAGCTATTTGATAAACCAACTCGGCGGATAACACCGTCATTGCCGCTAAATCCATGCCAGCCAATGCCAAAGCTGCGCCCGGAACTAAACTGCTAACCAAGCCACTTCCTGCAGCTAGCAAGGCTTTTTCCACCATTAAGCGATGTGCGATTTCTTGAGGTTTCTCGTGAGGATATTGGCGCTGCAACTCTCGAACTTGCGCCTCGGCAGTCACAACATCAACTTTATTGATCGCATTAACTAACCAGTCGATTTTGAAATTTTCAGTCAGTTTTTTTAGGATAGGACTCTGGGAAATCGAACCGAGGGCTGAACCAAAAAAATTGGGAAATTGGAGTGCTGCACTTCCGGCATTCCCTACCGCATTCCCTACCGCACTCGCGGTATTAACAACAATCTCACCTCCAGCACTGGTTGCTGCATTGCCTACCGCACTCGCGGTATTAACAATCGCACTTCCGGCATTCCCTACCGCATTGCCTACCGCACTCGCGGTATTAACAATCGCACTTCCGGCATTGCCTACCGCACTCGCGGTATTAACAACAATCGCACCTCCTGCACTGCCTGCTGCATTCCCCACCGCACTCGCGGTATTAACAATTGCACTTCCGGCATTGCCTACCGCACTCGCGGTATTAACAACAATCGCATCTCCAGCACTGCCTGCTGCATTGCCCACCGCACTCGCGGTATTAACAATTGCACTTCCGGCATTCCCTACCGCATTCCCTACGGCACTCGCCGTTGCAGAGACGGCTCCGAAAACGGAACCGAACCAATTGGATTTACCCCCTGGTTCAGCCTGCACATTCGATTCGGATATATCCTTGGTTTCGGATACTTCGGTTGCTGACAGAACTTCTTCTGAGTGCGTGCTGTCCATTTTGCTTTCGTTGTTATCAAAAAATTTGGTTTAAAACCCCTTCTTCAGTGGCCGGCTTTAATTTCTTAAATCCATGCCTAAAAATCAGGGAACTGCTGGTATTTGTAGTATACTACAATCGTCAAGGTTAAACTCCTGTGCCATCGTGAAACAGTTAAGACACACTTTTAGGCATAAATTGTTGGACTCAGAGCAGCGAATACTCTTAAAACAGCTAGAGAATCAACGCATTCTCTTTACCAGAAAACAAATAATTTGGTTCATTTGTTAAGTAGGGTAGGGCATACCCGAACTCGCTTGTTCATATCAAGCGTACGCTTTTGGAGATAGACCCTCTGGGGTTGCTGTGAGTTGAACTCGTCAATTGGTATTTTGTACGGTTGAAAGGTTTAAGAATTGCCGCAAGGACATAGCGCTTAAAGGTCAGTCGATGAATTAAGAATCCCCACGCCTTCAGGCCCGGGAGTGTCAACTAGCATGGCTTTACTGTGGGTTGAGATTTTCAATGCAGCTTTTTCAGCAATGCGTTGGATTGACACTCCCCATTCGCCTAGAGATGGGAATTCGTTTCCTGGTAATAGTGTAGCGCGATCGTCCCGCTGGCCAGTTTTCGTCTTTTGCAGTGCCAGCAGGACGATCCCGATCCCTCATCTTTCAACCATTAAACCATACTCAAAGACATCAATTCATCGGTCATTTCAAAATTAGCTGTCACGCTTTGCACGTCATCCAAATCTTCCAGTGCGTCCATTAACTTCAGGAGCGATCGAGCTTTTTCAGGAGTGTCTATTTCCACTGTATTGCTGGGAATCCAGCGAGTTTCCGACTGCACAACAGCAAAAGTTTTTTGTTTCAAAACATCAGCCAACTGTTCCAAATTAGCCACACTTGTAAATACCTCTGCACCTTCAGTATCCTCATCAATTAATATCAAATCATAAGATTCCGCCGCCGCCTCTAGGGACGCTTCAAACAATTGTTCCTCATCAATCGGGCCGCGTACCGTACAAACTCCTTTGTTGTCAAACATCCAGCCCACACAACCAGTTTCGCCCAAGTTTCCGCCATTTTTAGTAAAAGCTTCTCGCAAGTCAGCCGCTGTGCGGTTGCGGTTGTCTGTCAGCGCTTCAATCAGAATAGCAACCCCGCCAACGCCGTAACCTTCGTAGCGAATAGCTTCTAATTCCGAACTTCCCCCCGCCAAGCCGGCACCTTTGGCGATCGCCCTTTCTATGTTTTCATTAGGAATATCCGCCGCCTTGGCTTTTTCAATAGCCGTCCGCAGTTGAAAATTGCCAGCGGGATCGGGAACTCCACTGCGGGCCGCGACAATAATTTCGCGAGATATCCTAGCAAAAACCTTGCCTTTAACGGCATCAACTCTCGCTTTTTGGCGTTTAATATTCGCCCACTTACTGTGTCCAGCCATACCGATTTAAGATTTTCGATTTAAAATGTGCGATCGAGATTAAACAATAACACCCAGATTCGGACTAATCAGATGAACGTAGGGTGCTCTTCTGCCGCGCACCTTACACACATAGCATAAAATGCGATTTTTCGCACGAATCTCAACTTTAATTAAACCGGATCGCGGTTTCAGAGTCAGTCAGGTGAGAAGTATCGCCATTAAGTGCGATCGACCATTCTCCCTCACCCCGCACCACTTTCACCAAACAGCACAAAGAAGCGTTAATTTCCGTTTCCGCACAGCCCACCAACCCGATCGCAGTGCCTAAAACCGACGCACCGTGACCTACCAATAACATATCTTCGGGAAACTCAGCCGCGAGGCGTTTAGCAGTTTCCCCCGCCCTTTTGAGACAAGCTTCCCCAGTTTCGGGATAATTAGCAATACCGCCTTTGTAGGAAGCATCAATCCTGGGAAAACGCTTGCACAAAGCTTCGACTGACTCAGTTTCCGGCATTTCTGTCATCCATTCAGGATTCAGCCATTCGCACAGTCCCCAATCTAGTTTAATTGACAAATCGAGAGCTTCTGCCGCGTGATTTGCTGTTTGGACAGTTCGCAGAAAAGGGGAAGCAAAAATATGAGAAATTCCTTCACCTTTGAGGCGATTTGCGAGTTGTTTAGCTTGAATGTGACCGTCTTCGGAAAGGTGGGGATCGTAGCGGTGTTCTGCGGTGAGAAACCAGTCGGGGTTAACGAAGTCGATGCGGTTTCCGTGTCGTGCGATCCAGACTGTTTGTGGCATGAGTTGGTTTTAATTTAGGATTTCTATTTTATACGATCTAGGACTTACTCACGGGTGGTCATCACCTTTGTTTTTTACAAAAATCTTTCGCATTCACCCACAGATTCGGTAAAAAACCCGGTTTCTTTGGCATAGATGCGCGAGTCCCGCGATCTCTACTTTAAATTACAATCTTTTCTGCCATTTTTCTAAAGCTATCTCAACTAAGGTTTGTAAAGGATCGGGTTGCTTCTGTTGAGTGATGAGATTTACATACTCTTCTAACTGCCAAGATTGGTGATAAGAATCATATCGCGAACCTTTACGTCTGTAAACTACATATGAATATTTGTCTATTATGCTAAGACTGTAATAACTATTTATTACTCTATTGTAAATCATCATTCTACCAAGTTTTTGGCAATTATTATTCCACGGATCGAGTGGTAGCCACAAAAATAGAGCGGGTTTTTGATACTGATTTCTCCTATCATCTATACAACAAAACTCTGCACACAATTTGTTTTTACCTTTCCCATAACTGACAATTCCCGAATTGGTCATTTCTTGGATGCGGCTGTCAAATCCAAGAATCTTTTCTCGGATTTTTAATACAGTCTGCTGTTCCTCGTTAATAAATTTTTTGATAAGATTGCGTAACTGTGTAGATGGATTGGGTATATTATTTGTACTTGCTGTTTGCTGATATGCAATCTCTACTTGTGAAATATGCCCACTATCTACATCTTTCAAATGGAGATATAATTTTTCCCCGTCAGGAACGATCGCAAATTGCAAAAACTGAAAAAATAGCCCGTGATACTTCCTGTCTGTAAAATTATCCCTGTGAAATTTTGGCGTAATTGCTATTAAGCGAACGGGTTGAGCGTAATCCACGCGATCGCCAAAAGGTTTGTGTTCTAACAAAGCATCGTAATAACGGGTTAACTGCTGAACGACATATCTATCTTCGCCGTTTTTCAACTCCAGCACAACTAACCGTTTATTCTCGTCCACCGCTATAATATCGCATCTTTGCTCGTTGACAGTGAATTGCCGCTTGATGACTGTCAAACCGAGCAAACTCTGCAAGTGAACTTCGACAAAATCCTCTAACGCTTCTTCATTTGCAAATTCCCACCCAGACCCTGTTTTCCTCAATGCGGCGCTGCTTAGCATTTTGACAATTCTTAAAGTCTTTAACCAATTTTACCACTAATGTCTGCAGTGCGCTGGGGGTTTAAATAAATCCCCAGCACCCTGACAGCTTCCCAGCCATCCCGCAACAAAATCGTCTTTAAGCGGGAGCGCTATAATAGTAACTATTCGACACCCCCATCTCTTGACAAATCATTAAAGATATGCTCATCAGTGAAAGCGATCGCGCTACCATTCGCTCAGTTGTAGAACAGCAACTACAAGCCTTTCAAAAAGACGATGCTGCTGGGGCTTTTGCCTTCGCCAGTCCCGGAATTCAGCAGCAGTTTCGCACAGCCGAAAACTTTATGCAGATGGTAAAAATTGCCTATGAAGCTGTATACCGTCCGCGCTCGGTATTATTTGAAAACCTCGCCACCGTAGAAGGAATTCCCGCTCAGCCGGTGCTGTTGCTGGACTCGGAAGGCATCCCAATCCGAGCCATTTATCTCATGGAAAAACAGTTTGATAATAGTTGGCGAATCAATGGCTGTTATTTGGTTTCCATAACAGCCTAATAAGTTATGCCTACTTTTAGGCTGAGTTTTTTTTGCTAACTCGCAGCATCTTATTCCCGCCTTTTTGAAACTCATAAGGAGTCTCTTGAATTTCTACACTAAAACTTCTCTTTTTCAAGTCTGTGAGAATCGGATTTAAGTGATCGGATTCCTCCCCGCTAAAACTCTGCAATAGAGGGAAGACTCGGACTTCTTTCGCAACCCGACACATTTCTGTAATTGCTGACCGATGAAATTCTTCGGAAAGCAGGTGAGAATAAGCAAATAAGAAATGGCTGCACAAAGCTAAATCGAATTGACCGTTCTCGAAAGGCAAAACAGGGAGTTCAGCATTCAGGTAGCGGCCTTGCTGCAAGCCTGATGGAAAATCTTCTAAAAATTCCTGCATCGCCTTCATTCGCACTTCGCCTAGCTGGTAGGGCGATTCAAAATTGTTCCACAGGTAGCCGTCTAAATTAGCTTTAACACCGTCAATCACAGTTTGATATGTTTCTTTGATGCGATCGCCAATTTCCACCGCAGTAAACTGATAAACTGGATCGCAAGAAATTACCTTTTTACCTTGGCGAGTCATTTCGGCATTGAAACTCGCCGGGCCGCCTGCACAATCAAGAATTGCTAGTTTGAGGTCACTTGATGTCAAGCTAAACATTCCTATGTATTCATCCAAGCAGCGTCCCCAAGGAATTACTTTATCCAATTTTAGTGACACTTGTCTTTGTCCTGCAGATAGAATTATTTAACATTTTACCTCAAATCAGGGTGGTTTTTTCCTATCTCCTTTCTGCGGCGGGTTGATTTGTATGCGGACTTATGTATGAATAATTTTGCTCAAACGAGATATTAATCCTGACAACAGTTGGCGGGCTTTACACTTTCTTTACAAACAAGGGGCAAAATAGTTAAGTGCGATCGCACAATTTTTATGCTTCCACCTGTGGATTTTGCAGCGAAGCGAGGCTACACTGGACAGCAGGGAAAATAAACTAAAATCCACTAGCTAAATTGCTCTTGTTCAATGGCAGGCTGCAACCAGGGAAGAAAGATGAAACATACCATTCAAACCGCTACAAGTCTGAGTTTGTCAGCACTCCTGGTGCTATTGAGTTCGCTGCCCAGTAGAGCTCAGTTACCTGCAGTCAGAAATCCTGCGCCTGCTAGGAACCCAAATCAACCGAGAGTACCGCCGCCACCTCCGGGTTCGAGTTTGCCGCCGATCGGCAATTCTGGTTCGCTGACACAAGAAGCAGCTTATACTTTAGGATCGGGCGATCGCATTGCTTTAGAGATATTCGGCGTCCCTGAATTCAGCAGAGAATATCAAGTGTTAGTTGACGGGACGCTCAATTTGCCAATCATTCGTAGCGTCTCAATTCAAGGGTTGACGCTGCAACAAGCTGCTAATGTGATTACCCAGCGATACGAACCCTTCATCAATGTTCCCGTTGTTACCGTGACTCTGGTAGTCGCTCGCCCCCTAAATATAGGTCTTGCCGGTGAAGTTACTCGCCCGGGTTCCTACAAGATTAATCCCACTAGAGATGGAGGAGGAGTAAAATTCCCGACTTTGATGGAAATGCTGCAACTTGCACAAGGGGTGACATCAGCAGGAGATATGCGAAATGTCCAAATTCGTCGTCCCCGCAGAGGCGGGCCGGAGCAAGTTACTACTGTTGATTTGCAGGATTTTTTAGAGACGGGAAATTTGCGTCAAGACGTTACCATTCGAGATGGAGATACAATTTTTATACCGACAGCAAGTGCCCTCAATACTCAAGAAGTTCGTCAAAGAGCCAGTGCTAATTTTTCCGCTGATATTACTAAACCAATTGGGGTAGTAATTGTCGGGGAAGTAAACCGGCCGGGGCCTTATACTGTATTTGCTTCGGATGTGCGATCGAGCAACCAACAAACAGAGTTGAGTTTTGTATCTATCGACCAACAGCAAGGAGCAGTTGTGGGCTTACCAACAATAACTAGAGCACTGAAAATTGCTGGTGGTATCACTACAGAAGCTGACATTCGCCGCGTACAAATCCGCCGCCGAGTCAGAGGTGGCAACGAACAAACTATCATGGTAAATCTGTGGGATTTGCTGCAAAAAGGCGACGCAACTCAAGATATTTTGCTGCAAGAAGGAGATAGTGTAATTATCCCGACAGCAGCTACGGTAGACTTAGCTGAAGTTTCTCAAGTTGCAAATAGCAGTTTTTCTCCGAACGCGATTAGCATCAATATTGTAGGAGAAGTAATTAGGCCTGGGGCTTTGCAGGTGCGGCCTAGTACATCCCTGCACCAAGCTTTGCTCACCGCAGGCAGTTTCAATCAATTGCGGGCTAAAAAAGACAAGGTAGAACTATTGCGATTGAATCCCAACGGTACTGTTTCTCGCCGCACGATCGAGGTGGATTTTGCTCAAGGGTTGAATCCTAATAATAACCCCACTCTCCGCAACGACGATGTGATTCTGGTAGCGCGATCGGGCTATGCTAGGGTAGCAGACAATATCAACACTTTCTTGCAGCCAATAACAGGAGTAGCAACAGGTATCGGCGCTGTTAGCAGCGTTTTTACTGGGTTTCAAGCAACTATCAACGCTTTTCAAAACTTATTTTTGGGAGGGGATTTCGAGCGACGAAATCAGCTCAGAGAGCTTCGCGAACAACGTGAAGACAGACAAGAGCAACGTCAAGACAGACTGCTAGACAGAGAGCTACAACGTGAAGATAGATTGCAGCAAGCAGAAGACAGAAGACTGCAACTTGAAGACAGACGCTTGCAACTCGAAGACAGACAGCGACAAATAGATCTTGAGAATCGGCAAATCGAGATCCAGGAGCAGCAACTTCAGCTCCAAAATCAGCAGCAGCAAATGCAGCCACAGCAAATTCAGCCAACTACTCCTTGATAAGGCTCGGGTGTTGAAAGTTAGCCACCATTTTTATGAAGAGGTGGTTGAAACCGCTGCATAGAGTCAAACTTTCGTCCGAGCAAAGGCAGGGCTGTTTCATTATCCGTAGGGGCCGTGCCAAGAGTGCCGGCCCTCTAGGCGTTGCTGATTTACGGTATGAAACGTTAAATATGCCCGTCAGAGAAACCAGTATCCACAAAGCGGGTGGATTTTAAAGTGATTTTTTTTTCATACCCTGATTAAGTAACGCCACCTTGAGATTGCTTCACTGAGTTCGCTGGGCAACAGAAATACCTTACTTTTGCGTAAGTCCTGTAATCCTAACAATTCGAGCCTTGAAACGTATAAGTTGCTACATCAAAGATAAAGGTTCGATTGAAATTGTTCCCCTTTGTCCATGTCCCAAACTACATCAATCATGAGAAAATTTTTGTATTCGGGAAAATTAATCAACCTTTCGTTTCCAACAACTGCGGCTGCAAAACCTGATTTAATTTGCCGCTGCGAAACCCCTCCAAATCCAAAGTAGCGTAAACAAAACCAAACTCTTGAAACACCGCCACCAATGCAGGCAAATCCGTGTTTACCACAAACTCCTGAATCTCCTCTGCGGGTAACTCAATGCGTGCCGTATCTCCGTCCGATCGCACTCGCAGATTTTTCAGTCCCAACTGCCGCAAATACCGTTCGGCGCGCCCCACTCTTTGCAACTTTCCAACGGTGATTTCTTCGCCGTAAGGAAAGCGCGAACTGAGACAAGGTTGAGCCGGTTTGTCCCACCAAGGCAAACCCAATTCTTTTGCCAATTGCCGCACCTCAAATTTAGTGATTCCTACTTCGGCTAAAGGCGATCGCGCGCCGCGTTCCTTTGCCGCCTGAATTCCGGGACGATAATCCTTTAAATCATCCGCATTAACCCCATCCACCACATAAGGATAACCCTTTGCTAGTGCTAGGGGTTTCAAAGTATCGTGCAGTTCGCTTTTGCAGAAATAGCAGCGGTTAACCGGGTTAGAAGTGTAATTTGGATTTGCCATTTCCTGAGTTTCTACTTCCTCGTGGGCAATACCAATTTCTGCTGCTTGAATCCGCGCATCTTCTAAATCTTCGGGCAGTAGAGAGGGGGAAACTGCCGTCACTGCCAAAGCGCGATCGCCCAACACATCAAAAGCGATTTTTGCCACCAAAGTGCTGTCAATTCCGCCGGAGTAGGCAATCAAAGCCCGTTCCATTTGTGCGAAAATAGTTTTTAATTTTTCGAGTTTTTCTATTAACATGATTTCAACTTTTATTACTGCTATTCTGGATCGATACCGAGGGCTGCCAATCGAGCCAAAAGTTCTTGATTTCGCTGTCTTTCCTGTTCCAGCAGCGTCTCGGCTAACTCTTTGTCTTGCTGTTGGCGATCGGCCCGCTGGCGTTCATTTTCGGCCCGTTCTTCCGGCCACAAAAGCACCTCGCCCGCCGTATTCCACCAGCGCAGCCAATATCCCGTTCTACCTTCGCGAGTTCCCTGCCACACTCCCAAAAATAGATTTAATCCAGGTATTAAATAACGGCCGTTTTCATCAGGATTTTGATTCTCATAACGCTCGGATTCTAGCGCATAAACTTCTATTCTGCCTGTATGGGGCCGAAAAATGACATAGCGAGGAACTTTGATTACTTGTTCGTAAAAAAAACACTTGCCGATTTCTTCTGTGTGTTCGACAGAGTATTCATCGCCGTAAGTAGCTGATAGAAATTCCATCACTACAAAAGGGACTGTTCCTTCGGTATGAGGTGTGTAACTGCGGCGGGGATAGTTGTGAGGCAAAGGTTGAACCTGCTGCACGTACATCCAGTCTGGGGCTTTGCAAATAGTGCGATCGTCCACAGCAGCACACAAAGCAAAATTAGAAACTATTAGTGCGTCTTGCATTAGTTCCGGGGAATCCACTACAGACTGGCGCAAACCGTTAGCTAGCAAGGGATGGTCTATATCGTCTACAGGGTCGTCTGGTAGGATGAAATCATCGGGTAGCAGAGGCCAAGTAATCTTGAGCTGCGATATCGGTTTGTGAATTACAGTAGTCATAAGTCACCTCATTTTACCAATAAAAGTTTTAGTTTTAGTCGAGATTTCTGAGCGATCGCCTCCTTTATATTTTAGCGTGATAATTTGATATACTCACACTTTTGAAAGTAGCGAAGGCGCGTTTTAAAATTCCCTACGGGAAAATATGGCGATCGCAATTGACAGCAGCAGCACCACATACAGCAAACCGTAGCCAGCATCTGTAATCAAACCTGCCAAGTAAGGAACTTGTCCGTAAACAGCATCATTTCTCAAATTGAATCTGGCTAAATCCGGCAAAACCAGATATAGTCCCATCATCAATTGTTCTAGGCCAGGATTTTTAGTTAACTTGCCCAAAGCCACTAAATCCCGCGTCGAATGTCCCATCAAATAAACGCCAAATGTCAGTAAAGTTGCCAACAGCGAACTGCTGAACACCCCAAATAAAATCCCTACACCAGCCATGAGACAAAGCTCAAACCAGATAAACAGCGAAGCGATTAAAATGCTTCCCAAAGGGAAAGGAATGCTACTCAAACTCAGAATAGCCAGATAGATAACAGTCATTGCCGCTACAAGCACCGCCAGCACCGCCGACAGTCCTAAGTGCTTGCCCACAATTAACTCAGCCCGACTTATCGGCTTAGCAACTAACAGATAAACAGTGCGCTTTTCAATTTCTTTGTTGACCAATCCGGTAGCCACAAACACTGTGGCAATTAAACCGAGAATGCTCATAGCAGCCAAACCGATATCTAAGATAATTTTCTTTTCGGTTGTCGCCGCCAATTCCGGTATCAACCGTACCGAGGCGCCCATCAACAGAGCAAAAATAATAATTAAGTAAAGGATGCGATCGCGAATTACTTCCCAAAATACATTTGTCGCGACTGTCAAGATTCTTCTCAAATTCATCTAGTTATTAACCCGCTGGAAACTTTCGCCATACTTTAGTGCAAGGAAGAAGGAAGAAGGAAGAGGGAAGAAGGAAGAAGGAAGAGGGAAGAAAGAGGATTTTTTCCATCTCAGACTCTCAGACTCTCCCACTTTCAGACTCTCCCACTCTCCCGCTATACCCATCGCAATTAGTTAACACAGACAGAATCAAACTTGAGTGTCCCCCGGCGTTCCATCTTTTTTCTGTCCGGGTTGAGAGCGTTTGATGGCATCGCAGGTTACAGTCGCCCTATTGGCTATCTGGAACACCTCGCAAGATTTGGTAAACGAATATATTTCCGGTCTAAAAACCACTCCCAGCCAAGTTGCCTGCATATCTAACTGATAGCGAGACTCTCCTTGGACGATCGAAGTTTTGACATCCCACCTCCCATCTTCTGCGACTACCCCAGTTGTTTGTAAGGCTTGATTCCGCAGAAAAAATCGCTCATTGTCAATATCTATTAACATTTGCTCTACCTGCGCCCACGGTTTTGTGCGGGCTTCATTTCGCAGGTATCGCTCCATTTCATTGAGGATGACAACTCCTCGGGAGCGATTAATAGTTGGCTGTTGAAATGTCACCACATAATCGCTTTGCCTTAAATCCTGAGATAAAACACTCGGATACTGTTCTATCCAACCTTGAATTAAAAAGTGAAAAGCAAACCAACAGGAAAACAGCAGGTGAACGAGAGTAATCATCAAAAACTGAGGGCGCACCAACGACCTGATACCTTCCCGTTTTGACTCGCTATTCCAAATCTCTATTGTAGCAAGAACTGCTACTGCTATAAGTGGGCCGGATATCCATGCTATTTCCTTCCTATCCGACGGTAATCTTATCAGTAACCACAAGCCAATTAAGATGCTTGTCACCCACGGACTCAGACTTACTCCTTTAATCACAAAAGGTTGCTGGCTGGTCAGCAAACCCATTGAAAGTGTAAATAATAACCAGCTCATGTCAAAAAGCAGAGTTCTCGTCCGCCAGTCAGTTACGGCTGCCACTGTCAGCAAAGCTAAAAAGATGCTGAGTAGTAAAGGAGTCTTCCAGTGGACAACTTTAGGCGGAATCATCGCCTTTTGGATTTTTTTATTAGTTTCCCAAAGGTTGTTCGTCAGCTTAGTTAGCTGCTGAGTGACATCAAAAAATTGCTTCATCATAAATTTCAATACACGCTTTGCAAAAACAACACGGTTAAAATAACGAGATTGCTAACAGTGTGGGCGATTAAAATTCCCCCAAACTGGGTAGTTACTTGAAAAGTTTTTTTGGGAGGACGGCGGGTGAGGGTTGGTGGTCCTAAAAACTGAGGTGTGGAAGCTTTTTTATTGCCGACAACCATGTTTTCTATGAATTCTAAGCCCTGCCATTTAGCTAGAAAAGTTACTGCTAATACGGAGAGTGCTATCATAGTTATTGGAGCGTAAACATTATCCCCACGTCCTAATAAAATATAACCGATAAGCTGTTCCCGCAATTCTTTGCTAAGAACGCTTTCAATGCCGAAGAAAACTAACCAGCCTACGCAAGTGCAAGATAGATTGAGGATGGCTGTATATTCAATGCTGGTTTTGGGGCCGAGTTTAAGTAGTTTTTGCAAAAACCACGATTCGATCGCGATCGCCAAAAACATAATTAAAATTTGCACCAAAACAGTCCGAAATGGGAAAACACTCGCAATCATAAGCCTTTAGGTATATCAGTCCGTGTTAAATTTTAATTGTACAGCACAAACGGAATAATCTTAACCGGAGGTTTGAGCACCTGATTCCGTTAGATCGCTGCTTAAAAGATTGGGAGTTAGAAGTTATCGTATAATCTGTTGAGATCCGCCAACAGAATGGAAAAATTAAACATTCAAGGCGCGCGATCGAATACCCACCCCGATACAGACTCAAACAACTGCTGATTATGGTAAGGAATGGCATTGGTATTCGGACAGCCTCATCCCGCTCGGAACGCGCCGCGGGTCAGATTCACGTGTACGACGGCGCTGGTAAAGGCAAGTCTCAGGCAGCTTTGGGAGTAGTGTTGCGCTCGATCGGGCTGGGTATCAATTCTGACTCGCCCACGCGAGTCTTGTTGCTGCGCTTTCTCAAAGGCCCCGGCCGCTCCTACGACGAAGATGGGGCAATAGAAGCCTTGCAACGGGCATTTCCCCACTTGATCGACCAAGTGCGAACCGGCAGAGCCGAATATTTTGGGGCCGAAGCAATCACCCGCTTCGATCGCGCCGAAGCTCAGCGAGGCTGGGATATCGCCAAAGGAGCGATCGCCAGTGAGCTCTATTCCGTCGTGGTACTAGACGAACTAAACCCCGTATTGGACTTGGGTTTGCTGCCAGTTGACGAAGTAGTCCAAACCCTCAAAAACAAACCAGAATATTTAGAAGTCATCGCCACAGGCCGAGCGGCCCCCGAAGCTTTGCTGGAGATTGCCGACTTACACTCAGAAATGAAGCCCCACTATCACCCCGCAGCGGCAGAGCATCATATTTCGGGGATCGAAATATACACCGGAGCGGGGAAAGGCAAGTCTACGAGCGCTTTGGGAAAAGCTTTGCAGGCAATAGGTAGGGGTATCAGTCAAGACCAATCTCACCGGGTGTTAATCGTGCAATGGCTCAAAGGTGGCACCGGTTATACAGAAGATGCGGCGATCGCAGCTTTGCGGCAAAGCTACCCGCAGCTAGTAGATCACCAGCGGTGCGGCCGAGATGCTATAGTTTGGCGGGGGCAACAGCAAGAGCTAGACTGCATAGAAGCAGAACGCGGCTGGGAAATCGCTAAATGTGCGATCGCCAGCGGCTGGTACAAAACGATTATTCTCGACGAACTCAATCCCACAGTAGACTTAGAACTGCTGCCGGTAGAGCCGATCGTCGAAGCCCTGCTACGCAAGCCGCGGGATACAGAAATTATTATCACCGGGCGCTGCCACAAACCCCACGCTTACTTTGACTTGGCAAGCGTACACTCCGAGGTATACTGTCACAAACACTACGGCGATCGGGGCGTAGAACTAAAGCGGGGCGTAGACTTTTAAAGCCCGGATCGGTACCGAGTTCAATCCGGGCCAGAATTATTAAATGACGGCCCTGCCTGGAAAACCGGAAATTGCCACAAAGCCTTGTTACCAAGTAACAAATCTCCCAATTTTCCTTGTCTTCGGGATCACCCAGATCAGCCTTTTTTAATCTTTAATTTCCTCCCCCGGACGCGATCCCCGACCGCCAATCCAGAATGGAACATTAAGAATATGAGCCGCGTCTTGTAGAGCGTGAGCACCTGAGACAGTGCACCAGGATTATTAAAGGGTGAAGACATTGAATATAAAAGCTTACAAGCAAAAAATCCGCGAGGGAGAAAGTCTAGACAGGGTTAACGCCAGTAGGCTAGACTTGCGGCTGGCAAACAGGTTAAACTACAGCGGAATCCAAACATTCGGTGTTCTAGGCAGTGTCTGTAGTCGCACCAGCGATGACCAACAAGTAGAGGAGTGAAGCTTTATGACAACGTTAAATGACGATTCTAATCAACTAGATTTAAACCTTCCGGGACTGGGCCCGGATACAATCTTCGCCGCAGGCGGGGCGGATTTCGTTAGAACTTCCACCCTGGGCGGCAGCTTAATATTTGGCCAAGCCGATAACGATACTCTGATTTCAGTTGGCCCGAACGATACACTGTACGGCGGCGACGACGAAGATTCAATCAGATCTCAGCGCACTCCGGCTTTGCTGTTTGGCGACAGAGGTAATGACACCATAGTCGCTGAAGCCCGCGCTACCCTGTACGGCGGCGAGGGAGAAGACTTCCTCCAAGGTACTGTCGAAGCTAACCTCATGTTTGGTAATGAGGGCGCAGATACGATGCTGGGAGGGGCGCAGAGAGGAGATTCCCTCTATGGCGGTAAGGACAATGACGCGATCGGCTTCTTCATCGCAGGCGGTGGCAACAACCTCTCTTTAGAGGGTGGCTTGGCTATTGGCTTCGCTGGCAATGAAGGCAGCAACTTCTTGCGGGGTGATTTGGGCGACGACTTAGTTGTAGGTATCAATGTAAGAGACAGTCTTTATGGCGGTAAAGGCAACGACACGCTACGTGGTGTGGCCAGCAACAGCTACCTGTCGGGCGATGATGACAACGACACCTTAGTCATTACCAACAGTACGCAAAGCAGCCCATTTACTACCGACGTCATCACGATCGGCATTGAGAGAACCACCTTGATTGGCGGTGGCGGCGACGATTCTCTCAACGGCGCGATCGGCGACTTTGGCGGCGGCAGAAACTTCTTTGACGGCGGCGAAGGCAACGACACGATCAACGTTTTTGCCTTTTCTGATACCGCGTTGGGAGGTGAAGGCGACGACTTCATCCGGTCGGCGTCGGTGCCGGATGTAATTTCGAGCGTAGGCGCGCGGAGTTCATTTCCAGGTTTCGCGGGTCGCAACTTGCTCGACGGCGGAGTAGGCAATGACACGATCGTTGCAGCTTTTGCGACGGATACAATGATCGGCGGTGAAGGCAACGACAGCCTCAGCGGAACCTTTACTAATGCAGCCGGTGGAGATGGCAACGATACTATCAATGCTAGCAATGCCATTTTTGCTGGTACTGGTACTGCTTTGATTACTCTCGAAGGCGGGCTGGGCAACGATCTGTTAATTGGCTACACCAATCCTACTACTGGCAGCAGCTTCACCGTCACCAACCTCATGAACGGTGGCGTGGGAAGTGACACCATCATCTTTGGCAGCCAGTTCGATCGCCTGATTGGCAACTTGGAGGGTAACGACTTCATCTCCTACGCTAGCACCGTCACCTTTAGCGGCACAGTCGCCAGCTTGATTACCGATACCTTAGGCAGCAACTTCATTATTGGTGGCAACGGCACTGATGTGATCACTACTGGTAACGGGGATGACATCCTGTTCGGCGACTCATCCAATGCTACCGACGCCGCTGGAGGAGCCGGGGACGATACCTTAAATTCCGGTGCCGGAAACGACACCTTGCTGGGCGGGTTTGGTAACGACTATTTGATCGGAGGCGACGGTAACGACTCTCTCGGCGGCGGGCCTGGTGCTGACACGCTGATTGGCGGAGCGGGTAATGACAGCTTCTACTACAACAACTTCGGCGAGGGCGCCGCGGCGGGTACTACTAACGTAGACCAAATCGGCGATTTTACAGTCGGCCAAGACAAGTTTATCTTCCAAATCAATGGCTCCAACGGCTTCCCCAACTTGAGGGTAGTGCCAAATACGAATCGACTTTCTTCGCAGGCGTTCTTGGCGCTTGAGAGTGGGGCGTACGAGAGCAAGTTTGCTCCAGCCGGGGCGGGCCCGACAGAGCCGTTCGTCTTCTATGAAGGTGCAAACGGAACCCAAGGCGGACGACTAGGATTTGACCCTGACGGTATTGCTGGTTCTAACCCAGGCGTTACGCTGGCAATTCTGAATGGCAGACCGGGCATTACGGCTGCTGACATTATCCTGATTTAATTTGGGTAAAAGTGGGTGAGGTCGATTCTGAAACATCGCCCTACCAACTCTCAAAACTCATTGTGCTATGTTTCGAGCTGGGGATATCCATCCCTGGCTTTTTTGTGGGCATGGGGGATTGGGCCGAAAAGTAGAATCTGTAGGAGCGGGTTCACCCATAAATTTTGCCACCCATCAATAATCTCGATAAACCCGCCCCCACCCAACGAATAACCCCGATTAAGCATAGTCGCCCAACCGTTAAATTTAATTAATGGGGAATTGGGCCTTTATAGCATGGGGAATTGAGCCGAAAATTAGAATCTGTAGATACTGTCTTGAACTGTCAAGGGGTAGCAAGTAAATAATTGGGGTCGAAAGGCTTTTGGGACTTTAAAATAC
>NZ_JAUBUB010000056.1:0-42814 GCF_036705265.1 Microcoleus sp. B4-C2 | reverse complement strand
ATTGATTCCATGGATAAATCACGTGGCGGATACCACCTTTGAAATTCGTGGTCAATATAAAAAAGCTTATGTTGTTATACCATTTATCTAAAGATGTGCTATGGATGAAGTCTTAGCCCCCCCTTAATAAGGGGGGGTTGGGGGGGGTAATATCTAGCGCTACTTTATGAAATTGGTATTAGTTCCTAATCGCTAATTGTTAGCTGCATGGAGATTCTTAAGCATTTTTAACTACTTTTTGTAGTGATGGCTGACTTTTTAGCCATCTTGTTTCTGCAAGCGGACTATGATACAAAATCATTAACTGTGATGGAGCATCTCATATTTGTAAAAACACTTCTTCTGCCTATTTCCTTCTGCCTATTTCCTTCTGCCTCAAATTAATTCAATAGACCTCTTGCAAAAATAATTAGGACGGGTTTTGGGGCCCATCCCACAAGCAAAAATAACTCTTGTGGGATGGGCCCCAGAGCCAGTCCCATCAATTGAGGAAAAGCATTTTTGCCACAGGTGTAATCTCCCTTACTCCGCTGATGGCAAAGGAGTTTCCGCTTCTTCGGGGGGCGGAATTTCCGCAGGAGTCGATTCCGGCGACGGCGAGAGACTCTCGCTATCGGGGGGCGGAATTTCCGCAGGAGTCGATTCCGGTGTCGGCGAGAGACTCTCGCTATCGGGGGGCGGAATTTCCGCAGGAGTCGATTCGGGCGACGGCGAGGGACTCTCGGCCCCTGGCGAGGGAGTCTCCGAAGGAATCGGGGCGGGAGTTTCCGGCGGTGGGGGAACTTGTGCGGGTTCTGGCTGGGGGCTTTGGCGGCTTTGCACCCACAAACCTAAACCGCCGCCGGCTAATATCAGCCCCAACACCGCCAGTAGGGGCAGCGGCAGCTTGGATCGCTGTTTTTGAACGGGTTCCGGGGCGGGGGAAGTTTCGGGGTACAACAACTGTTTGGACGATTCTGAAAGCTGAGATTCTGGAATCCTCCCGGACTTCTGGAGGGACGCAGCGACGAGGGAAGGCGGCAGCGACACCGAGGCTGACACTGGCGCTGACGCCGGCGCTGACGCCACCGCCGGATCAAACAGTACCAATCTCTCCGGCGACATCCGACAGTGAGTGGCCACCACGGAGGTGTTGTCATAACCGTTTTTCTCGTTGGCGAGACGAATCCAAGACTGAACCGCAGCTTCCAAAGACATTTTGCCCTCAAGCACCTCTGGGCCGTAATTCTCCCAAGATTTCTCTACCCAGTCGTTGTCGCTCAAACCGTCGGAACACAGCAGCAGTAAGCCTTCCTCTTCGACAATAAATCGCTGAATCGTCGGGCGCAGGAAATCGGCATCCCGCGTTCCCAAAGCTTGAGTCAGGGCTCCTGCATCGGATCGCAGTTGAGTCTCCCAGTACAAACAATGTCCTAGCTGGACTTCCCTTGAGGCTACGTCGTCGTCCACAGTCAGCCGGTGACAGTAATTTCTGCCAATCCAATAAGCGCGGCTGTCTCCAACATTGACTAAATAAAGTTCGTGGCTGTTATTCGAGGGCAAATCCTCGGAATTTTTCACTTTTTGAGGCAACTGGAGGGCCATCACCAAAGTCGTCCCCATCCGCTGCCGCAACTCTTTTCCCTGCTCGTTATTTTGAGCAGAAATCACATTATTCACAACTCGGACTATTTCTTCGAGTTGCTTGATCACCATTGTTGGGGTCATCAACTCTTCTTGTTGAGCAATTTCTGCGAGCAAATTTTGGATTAAAGCTTTCAGGGACTGGACGGCTAATTGACTGGCAACTTCTCCTCCTTCGTGGCCTCCAACCCCGTCGCAAACCATTGTTAAGTAAGGAATTAATTTCTCGCCCCCTGAAGTTTTGCTAAATTGAAAATCAGCAGCAACCGGATAGCAACTGTCTTCATTTTGGGAGCGCTGTGGCCCGGTATCAGTCATGCCGACTACTTCTAAGTGTAGAGGCAATTGAGCGGCTTGTTCTAATAGTAAATCGTTTAGTTCCAGGGCGATCGCGTCGAAATTCATGCTGCTGCGGCGCATAAACTGACAAATCTCTCCGAGTTTCGCCTGCACCTCGGGTTGCGCGGATTCCACCAAACCTGACCACACATCTCCCAAATCCCGCAGCGTCGGTACAAAATTGCCCCGGTGCAGTTCCAGCAGGCGTACCCGCCAACCTTCCACCCGCAAATTTTCCGGTACCAGCAAACTCGAAGCGACTCCCTGTTCCGATAGCGGCGTCCACAGTTGGAGCATTTGCCACAGCCAGTAAACTTGGCGCGCGCCGGTTGTCCCAGACCAAGATTCTAAAATAGAAGGATACAGGCGACCGAAATTATTGATGGGCACATTTTCCAACAACAGCACCTCTGTCGCTTCGGGTGCTTCCCCTAGCGAACAATAACCGTATACTTCCGGCGTATGCAGCCGTTGGGGATACAAATGCAGGTAAGGCATAATCGTATCCGGCAGGTGTTCCGGGACGCTCGGAGGCAAAGCTGGGCGGCTGTCGAGCCAGATTTGCGGTGCAATGACAAAGTATCGATCGGCTATTACCTTACCCGTCGGCACTTCCTCGGCTGCTGGCCCCACCGCCCACAAATAGCGATAAATTAAATCCGTTTCGCACGCTGCACACTGCTGGCGGCCAAAGGTATTGCGGGGATCGGGACAGCTAAGATTCGGGCAATAAATGGGTTCGGAGAAACTGCTGATCATATCGAAATAGTTTGTGTAAAAACATTCTGAAGATATAGGATTCGCAAGCCCAAATTCATGAGCTTGAGAATAAACTGATTTTAGCCCCTATCAATTTCTTAACTGCCTTTGGGCCTCTAGAAATTGTAGTTTCTGCCAGTCTGCATCGGCTAAAATTGTAATTTAAGTTACTAAACTCTGACTTGGAGAACGATGGAAGCCTCAAACTTGTACCGCTGCGCGAAAAATCGCTCTGAGGGGCTGCAAGTCGCAAACCCTTGCATAGTCAGTTGTTGGCATTTCTTAAATCTTAAATTTCCAATCTAAGATCTAAATAGTATCACCTATTCTTTTTATGATCTTGACTCCTACGCTCCTTTGGCTGATAGCTGGGTCTTTGCTCTGTTTGGCAGAGCTATTTCTCCCGACTGCTTTTGTCGCTTTTATGATGGGACTGAGCGCCTTCGCCGTAGCTGGATGCTCTCTAGTTCTACCTTACGTTAATTTACAAATTTTCCTGTGGATGGTATTTTCGACAGTTTTTGTGCTGCTGTCTCGGCGGTTGATACCAAAAGGCACCGCAAGGGCGATCGCAGATTCTCAGGAAGCAAAAACTTTAACAGAAATTCCCCCCGGAGAAGCCGGCCGAGTCATTTATGAGGGGAATTCTTGGCAAGCTCGCTGCGAAGACACGAAGGCCACTATCCCCCCCAACCAAAACGTAATTGTCGTGGGACGAAAAGGCACTACTCTAATTGTTTTGCCAGAAAATCTCTTGCATTCTTAAACAAAATGCGTAATTAATCACAGACAATTAGTAGTCAGTAGTCAGTAGTCATTAGTCAGTAGTCATTAGTCATGGGTTATTAGTCAACATTTAACAGTCAACAGTCAACTCAACAGTCAACACTCAACATTTATAGGAGGCGACCGTGGAACAATTTTTTTTACTTGTATTTTTAGCACTTGGCGGCTCAGCTTTCGCAGGTTCCGTCAAGATTATCAATCAGGGAAATGAAGCGCTGGTGGAAACTTTAGGTAAATACAGCGGCAGGAGACTCGAACCCGGTTTGAATTTTGTCAAGCCGTTTCTCGATCGCGTCGTGTACGAGCAAACAATTCGGGAAAAAGTCTTAGATGTTCCCCCGCAAGCTTGTATTACCCGCGACAACGTTTCCATCACCGTTGATGCTGTGGTTTACTGGCGCATTGTAGACTTGGAAAAAGCTTGTTACAAAGTAGAAAATCTCCAGTCAGCAATGGTAAATATGGTGCTGACTCAAATTCGCGCCGAAATGGGTCAACTGGATCTCGAACAAACCTTTACTGCTCGTTCTCAAATTAATGAAATCTTGCTCAGAGATTTAGATCTGGTTACAGATCCTTGGGGAGTGAAAGTGACGCGGGTAGAATTGCGCGATATTGTCCCTTCTAAAACTGTACAGGAATCGATGGAATTGCAGATGGCAGCCGATCGACGGAAGCGGGCGGCAATTCTGACATCCGAGGGCGAACGCGAGTCAGCAGTTAACAGCGCCAAAGGTAAAGCTGAAGCGCAAGTTTTGGATGCAGAAGCGCGCCAAAAAGCGACTATTTTGGAAGCGGAAGCTCAACAAAAGGCGATCGTCCTGAAAGCTCAAGCAGAACGCCAAAGTCAGGTTTTGAAAGCTCAAGCTACTTCTGAGGCTTTGCAAATAATCGGCAAAACTCTGCAAAATGACCCCAATGCTCGCGAAGCTTTACAATTTTTGTTAGCTCAAAACTATCTGGATATGGGTCTAAAAATTGGCACCAGCGACAGCAGCAAGGTGATGTTTATGGACCCGCGCAGCATTCCGGCTACGCTCGAAGGAATGCGATCGATCGTTGGGGAAGGTAATAATAATGAGGTGAAAAAGTAGGGAGCATCTCATATTTGTAAAAACACTTTTTCTGGCCACTACGGTTCAGTTAAGCTCGATCCCCCCTAGCCCCCCTTAAAAAGGGGGGGACAAGAAATTACTCAAAGTCAACCCCTACTCCCCTTCTTAAGGGGGATTTAGGGGGATCTCCGAGGAATAAATAGTTTTAACCCAAGCGTATTGTTCTTCTGGCTCCTTCCTTCTGACTCTTTCCTCCTGCCTCAAAACTCCAATTTCTAGCTTGGCTGCTTTCATTGAGATGCTCCCCTGGGTATCTATTTAAACACCAATATTCAGGCAACTTCTCTTCGCCGTCAACCTAATAACTCGACACAGTTAAAACGATCGCCTCCCTATCTCCCAACACCAAACCATACTCCAAACCCTCAACAACCGCTTGATAAGAAGCATCCAAAATATTACCAGAAACCCCCACAGTCGTCCAACGGTCTTGACCATTGCTAAACTCAGCCAAAACGCGAGTTTTAGCAGAAGTTCCCGCACATCCGTCCAGAATTCGCACCTTATAATCGGTTAAGTTAAAATCAGTAATTGCCGGGTAAAAATTCCGCAAAGCCTTCCGCAAAGCCGCATCAAGTGCCGAAACAGGCCCATTTCCTTCCGCGCACTCCAGAATATCTTGACCGTTAACAGTCACTTTCACGGTTGCTAAAGAATTAACTGTTTCCTCCCTACCTTTATCGCAGTGAACTTGAAAACCTTTGATTTCAAATAAACGCTTGCGCTTTCCCAATGCCTCCCGCATTAACAATTCAAAAGAAGCCTCAGCCCCCTCAAATTGATATCCCTGACTTTCCAAATCTTTCAATTTTTCCAGAATTTGGCGGCAAGCAGGATTTTTGCGATCGAGATCCATGCCAAAAGTGCGCGCCTTCGCCAAAACATTGCTCAAACCCGCTTGATCCGAAATCACAATTCGCCGCCTGTTGCCAATTTTTTCCGGTTCCAAATGTTCGTAAGTTAACGGATTTTTCTCAACAGCCGATACGTGAATTCCGCCTTTGTGAGCAAAAGCCGAAAGGCCTACAAAAGGAGCATGATCGTCGGGAGCAAGATTGACAATTTCACTAATCGATCGACTTACTTGAGTTAATCTAACTAATTGCTCATTTTGAATGCAGTCATAATTCAATTTGAGCTGAAAATTAGGAATTAAGGAACATAAATCGGCATTGCCGCAGCGTTCACCGTAACCGTTTATAGTTCCCTGTACCATCCTCACTCCTTCCCGCACAGCAGCCAAAGCATTAGCAACCGCAACTCCTGAGTCGTTGTGAGTGTGAATTCCTAATTGTAAGGATTTTTCGCGATGAGTTCCTAAAGCTTCTAAAACCTCGCGAACAACCTGACTGACTTCGTGAGGCAAAGTACCGCCGTTAGTATCGCAAAGTACAAGCCATTCTGCACCGGCATCGGCGGCAACTTCTAAAGTTTTAATAGCATAATCTCGATTGTGTTTGTAGCCGTCAAACCAGTGTTCGGCATCGTAAATAACGCGCCTTCCCTGACTCCGCAAATATTCAATTGTATCTCGAATCATCGCCAGATTTTCTTCTAGCGTGGTCTTCAAACTTTCAATAACGTGCAAATCCCACGACTTGCCAAACAGCGTCACCCAACGAGTACCGGCGGACAAAATAGCCTGCAACATTTCATCATTAGCTGCCGTAGTTCCCGGCCGCCTAGTCGAACAAAAAGCTACAACTTCGGCTTGAGTTAGGGGCTGTTCTTTGAGTCGCCAAAAAAATTGTACGTCTTTAGGATTCGCCCCCGGCCAGCCGCCTTCAATAAAGGGAATTCCTAAACTGTCTAACTGTCGAGCAATTCGCAGTTTGTCTTCGAGAGATAAGGAGAGTCCCTCGCACTGAGCACCGTCTCGCAGCGTGGTATCGTAGATCCAGAGCCGATTTGTCATGGGAAATTGCGATCGAGAAATTGGTAATATATCACTTACCATATTAGATGAATATATTTGAATTTAATGCGATAATATATAGGAAAATTAACATAAATCTAATTGGGGTAAATTGCTGTGGTCAAGGTACAAGCGCAAGGAAAAACATTTGAGTGCGATCGCGGAGCCAATCTCCGTGAAGTTTTGCTCAAAAACGGCATCGATCTCTACAACGGCAATGCCAAAGTCATCAACTGCCACGGCCTCGGCACTTGCGGCACCTGCGCCGTCACCGTCGAGGGCGAAGTTTCCGAGCCCCAGTGGCGCGAAAAAGCCCGACTTTCGGTTCCTCCCCATTCTCCCGCCTCCAACCGCCGTTTGTCCTGCCAAACCAAGGTTTTAGGCGATATTAAGGTGACAAAATATGACGGTTTCTGGGGTCAGGGTTCTGAAACTGTCTGGAAACCCCAAGGATAGATTTTTTGTTAAGAAAGGCTGATAGGACGATCGCCTTGCCAGATAATCTGTAAGACTTGCATAATAATTCTAACTGTAAGGTGTGCTTAGCGCACCTTACCCTAAAGAAAGCCGAGAGGTCAATCGATTTTAGATTTTAGATTTTAGATTTTAGATTGAAGCATTGACCCCACGGATAAATTCGGGGGGCAAGTTTCTCGGATACACGTTTTTTTTTATTTCTCCACGGATGAATCCGGGGGCTTGTATCCTAGATGCTTTCGGTCAAAAAACCCAGAAAGTCCATATAAAAGTTAATGAATTCATCTAAAGATATTTTGATTATTGGCGGCGGAATAATTGGTCTTTCGCTAGCAGTAGAACTGAAATTGCGAGGGGCATCTGTCGCGGTTCTCACCGCCGATTCTAAACAACCGACTGCCCGGGCTGCCGCTGGAATGCTTGCGCCGCAAGCCGAACGAATTCCCCCCAGTCCGATGCTGGATTTGTGCTTGCAAAGCCGCGCACTGTATGCCGTCTGGGTGGAACAGCTAGAAGATATTACCGGATTGAAAACGGGATATTGGCGATCGGGAATTCTCGCGCCAGTTTGTCAAAATGAGCCTCAAGAAAAGCCGCTTTTGTCAAACCTTAATTATCAATGGTTGGACAGAGATACTGTTCGCCAGCACCAGTTTGGATTAGGTCAAGAAGTAATTGGCGGTTGGTGGTATCCTGACGACGCTCAAGTAGACAACCGCGCTTTATTTCGGACGCTTCAGGCCGCAGCTAAAGAATTGCAGATTGAGATTATTCAAGGCAGTGCAGAGGAAATCATTCGGCAGAAAAACCGAGTTTTTGGAGTGGAAACAACGGCAGGAAAATTACAAGCTGACCGTTATGTTTTGGCTGCGGGCCCTTGGTCTGAGAAATTATTGGATATTCCTGTTTTTCCAAGAAAGGGACAAATGCTGTCAGTATGTGTACCAGAAGATTGTGGAGTTATCCAGCCCCTGCAAACCGTTCTATTCGGGACTGGCATTTATATTGTGCCACGTCAAGATGGCAGAATTATTATTGGCGCAACTAGCGAAAATGTGGATTTCACGCCGGGAAATACGCCTGCGGGAATCCAAAGTTTGCTAGCAGGAGCGATTAAGTTATATCCCGAATTACAAAATTATCCCATTTTGGAGTTTTGGTGGGGATTTCGGCCGACTACGACCGATGAATTGCCGATTTTGGGTGATAGTGCTTGGGATAATTTGACATGGGCTACGGGGCATTACCGCAACGGCATTTTATTGGCTCCGGTGACGGCTAAATTGTTGGCTGATTTGATTGGGAATCAGAAATCAGATCCGTTATTGGCTGCTTTTCATTATTCGAGATTTCCTGAATCTTGGAAGGTTGAAAAGGGTAAATAGTGAGATTTTTTGCTTTTTTTAAGACGAGGCAGAGCCGCATAACGAGAAACGAAAGTCAACCAAAAGGATATTTTTTGCTATAATCTAATCAGCACAATAGGGTTTTGTAAGTTATGACTTTCAGTGATGTGGTCGAGACGATCAAAAATCTTTCTACTGACGAAAAGCAAGAGCTTCAACTGTTGTTGAAGCAATATCTCCGGGAAGAACGTCGCGAAGAGATGTATCAAAACTTTAAGTCAGCGCAGATTGAACAACAAAAAGGTGAACTGAAATTTTTCGCTAACATCAATGAACTCCGAGTGACGAAAGGGTACTTTTCTATTTTACAGAAGACGGAAAAGCCGTGTTTGTAGATTTGGGAAGTCATGATGAAGTATATTAATCGACACAACAGTGGCTAAAGTACCGCTGTAAGTAGCGCGCCTAACCATTTTTTTGTAAGTCCTGAATTAGTTCGCATCCTGTTTTTTAGGTTGGTTTAATTCCCTGCATTTAGCGGCAGCCAAATCGTAAGCATTTTGGTAATCGCTACCGCCTAACATCAAATCGCCGTAATATTCATAAGGTTGATTGCCATAAATCGGCAGCGGGTCGTCTTCAGGATAATCTTCTTTTGATTCTTCTAGGATTGCTTTGAGTTTCTTGACGCTGAAGCGCTGGACTGGGAAGTAATGAATGTCTTGAGCGATGAAACCGAGATGGGGAAATGTTGGGTCAACAATTCGCTCGTCGAGTTCAATCCAGCTATACTCGATGGGTTTATATGGCACTCCGGGCACAGCTAAAAAGCCTTGAACATAAATTGCGCCCTCGGTGGCTAATGCTGCTTTACAGGCGTTGTCAAAGCAGTTTTTACGGTTGCTTTTGATGCGAGTCGCCATTTCAATAGAAAGTGCCTCATCTAATAGTTCGGTCATAATCCATTTCTAGTCGCGTGTGCGATTAGATTGTAGCAAATCCGAGCTATCTCTGAGCACAAAAAACGCAGGCAATTGCGATCGTCCTTCAAATTCTCGTCTCAAGGAGTTGATCCCAAATCCTCTGCTGTTTTGAATGTTGTGTCAGCTTTGGTTTCCGGGGCGGGCTGTTTGTCGATCGCCCCTATAGCCCGCCCATAAAAAGTTTTCGCGAGTAGCCCAACTTTTGAGCGTGCGATCGAGTTGGGGTAGAACCCGGTACGGTAAAGTGTGCCACAGACGATGCAAGCAAAAATAGCGGCATACATCATCGAAGGTCGATCGTGCAAGCAACCAATCATATTAATGCCTTCCGGTGCAGCAATTTGTTTGGCTGCTAACAGGCTTCACAGTTTTTTTTGTAAACAAAGCAGAGTTGTGATAACCTCATAAATGTGCAAAAATCGGTTCCAACAAAACTTTTGGAAGAAACGGGGAAAGTCCGGGGTAAATCCGCCGCTGTCCCGCAACTGTGATGCTAAGCGAAGCACTTATCCACACACCATAAACATACTGAATGAAAAGCGCGATAAAAAAGTCGGATTTTGTGCTAGCTCCTTATATGAAGAGCAACAACTTGAAAGCTAGTTGCCAAATACTCAATACAGTGGTTCCTTATATATGCTTATGGTTTTTAGCATTTAAAGCTGCTGCCATTTCTGTATTCCTTCTGCCGCCGATAATGGTGTTGATGACACTTTTTTCAGGACGTTGTTTCTCTTTGATGCACGATTGCGGACACTATTCTCTTTTTAGTTCCAAAAAAGTCAATCGCCTTATGGGTTTTCTGCTAGGTATCATCAATGCGATTCCTCAGTATCCCTGGTCGAGGGGACACGCTTATCACCACAAACATAATGGTAATTGGGATATGTACCGAGGCCCTTCGGCGTTGATATCCACCGAAAAATTTGCGGCGCTAAGTCCATTTAGTAAAAAGATGTATCAGTTACTCCGACACCCATTGATGCTGTTTCCAGGTGGTTTTTTCTATCTAATTATTAAACCAAGACTCGCACTGATATTGGGAACTACGGGTTTTATCCGACATATTTTTGCTTGTTTAAATCAAGATTTTGGCATAGGTTTATCGGGAATCATTGCTTCTTATAAATCCAAACATTGGTATACGACGGCTGAGTTTTGGGATTTACTGTTCAACAATATTTGTGTTGTTGGTAGCTGGATTTATCTGAGCAACTTACTGGGGTTTGGCTTTTTCTGGAGTGTTTACTCAATTGTCATGACCTGTTCTGCAGCGATATTTATCTGTATTTTCTTTGTTCAGCATAACTTTAACGGTTCCTACGCTCATAAAGCCGAGGGTTGGGACTATCTTATGGGCGCAATTGAAGGCAGTAGTTACCTAAAATTACCGACTATTCTCAATTGGTTTTCGGCTGATATTGCTTACCACAATATTCATCATCTCTCTGAGCGAATACCTAACTATAATCTTCGGGATTGTCACAATGCTAATATTCACCTGCTGGCTAATTCAAAATCCCTGACAATTCGCGATATTCCTGACTGCTTCCAATTCATTCTTTGGGATGCTGCTTCAGATAGTCTGCAATCGATTAAATTATTTCAGCAACAAGAAGAAATTCCCTTCAGTAATGTAGCTAATTAAAATCGGGGGGCAATAAATTTGGTTGCTTCTTGCTCCCCAAAATCCTATGATATCGTTTCCGGTTGCACCGGAATTATATATAGCAATCCTCGCATCAGTTGTACAAATATGTAGGGGTAGTGCTAAGAGTGCCTACCCCGACGGATCGGGGCAACCACGGGGGGTTTGCCCCTACAACAATTACACAATTCATTTAGGATTGCTATAGAGGACACGGCAGTGCCGTCTCCCTACCCGGATTAATTGTAGGGACACGGGACACTCGCGGTGTCGAAAGCTGTGGGTAATATTAATTCCGATGCTACCGAATTTGGTATAACTCAAAGTATCTGTCACTTGTCAATGCAGCAATTCCTCTAATTTTTGCTGGTTCCACAAATACTGATAAAGCCCTGTTTGCCCTACCAATTCAAGGTGAGTGCCACTCTGAACTATTTCTCCTTGCTCCATCACAAAAATGCGATCGGCACTAGCCGCCGCTGACATTTGATGGGAGATAAAAATTACTGTTTTGCGATCGGTTCCCGTTGCCAAGTTTCGCAAAATGTCGGTAGCAGTTTGATTGTCAACGCTGGAAAGAGCGTCATCCAAAATTAACACCGGGGCGTCAACTAGCAAAGCGCGAGCAAGTGCTGTCCGCTGCCGCTGTCCGCCGGATAAAGTAATGCCGCGCTCGCCGACAACTGTTTTGTACTGTTGCGGGAAGTTGAGGATTTCGGCGTGAATTTGCGCTTGTTTTGCTGCGGCTTCAATCTCCGGCTGTTCCGCTAAGGGGTTTCCGTAGCGGATGTTATTCTTGATGGTAGTGCCGAACAGAAAGCTTTCTTGCGGAACGTAGGCGATCGCCCCGCGCAATTCGGTCAACTTTACCTTGGTAATATCCTGTCCGTCTACAAATAACTCGCCCGGATCGATATCTAGCAAGCGTGGCAGCGCATTAGCTAAAGTTGATTTTCCCGATCCGATCGCCCCAACAATTGCGACAGTTTCTCCCGGTTTTATGGTAAAATCAACATTTTTAAGCGCGGGTGTCTTAGCACCAGGATACGTATAATTTAGATGGCGAGCCGCAATTTCGCCTTTGACTGGAGTTGCAAGTTCAACTGCATCGGCAGCATCCTTAATTTGCGGTTCCACAGTCAGAATTGATTCGATGCGATCGACACTCACTTCTCCCCGCTGGTAAGCAGTAATTGTGAAACCCAACAGCGCCGTCGGAAACACCAAACGCTCGACATAAATCAGCAACGCCACAAAATCGCCAATGCTAATTTGACCATTAGCAATTGCCCCGCCACCAGCAGAAAGCAGCACCAACAAACTAATGCTTGCCAAACCGCCCAGCAGCGGAAAAATAAAGTTTCTAGTTTTTGCTAATTCCAAATTTGCTGATAGCAACTTCGCATTGGAATTGCGAAAAGCTCGGCGTTCGTTTTCTTCTTGAGCGTAGATTTTAATTACGGACATCCCGCTCATATCTTCTTGAATTAAATCGCTCATCGCCGACAATTCCTCTTGCACGGCTAACTGTTGGATGCGAAGTTTGTCGCTAAATAACTGTACCAAAACCAGCATTAAAGGATAAACTGCGATCGCAAACAGTGTCAACCTTACATTAATCCCCAGCATCACCGGCAAAGTCAAAGCATAGGCAAATGCCGTATTCGCCAAACTCAGCACCGCAAACCCCACCAAGCGCCGAATATTGTCCAAATCGGAAGTAGCCCGGTTAATTAAATCTCCTACCGTATTGACTGCAAAATAAGACGGTTCTAATGTTAATAAATGATTAAATATTTGCTGTTTGAGGTCAAATTCGACTTGACGCCCCACGCCAAACAGCAAAATCCGCGACACCATCCGAATCACCCACATAATTGAGGCGAGAATCAGAATTAGTGCCACGAAATTGAAAACTTCGTCAAATTTAGTCGCCACTTGCAGAGTGTCAACTGAATTCCGAATCAGCAGGGGGATGTAAACGCCCACAGCATTGACAACTAATAGTGAAAAAACGCCCCAGAAGGTTGGTTTCCAGTGCGGGCGCATATAAGAGCCGAGTTTTTGCAGTCGAGAATAACGAGCCATTTGTTAGTGCGTAATTTGAGATTGATTGAGGAAAGGAAGAAGGTTCGGCAACGAGCAATGTACGGGATGTAACGGATGGATGCTGAAGGAAGAAGGAGTCTTCCCCAAGGTTTTCAACAATTAAGAACGTGCTAATAGTCTTGGCGGTTGCTATAGGGATGAGAATTAAATAAAATCCACTTTTCATGACTGTTGTGGGATGGGCGTCCCGCCCGTCTATTGGGGACGGGCGGGACGCCCATCCCACAAGAAAAAAGGGAAATTATTTAATTGACGATCCATAGAAGGTAGAAATCTGAAAAAATAATAGAAGCTCTATCGAAAGGTAGATGACCGAAAACACAAGTTAAGAAATTTTTAATAAAAAATCTGCTTTGGGATAACGCGCCATCAAAATTGGGTTTAGGCCTGAACCAAAACCTGATTATATCGATATGTAACAAACCACATTATTATATCTGTGGCGACACGAGATATGTGGGGACACGGCATTGCCTTGTCCTTAGCCACCCGGAACGATCGCCCAAATCTCCCATCCGCCCCCCCAATCCCCCACACGGTTGAGGCGCGCTACAATCAAAAATCGATCGACTTAGCACTCAGACTCAGAGAGTGCTAAATTTGCTAATGTAAGCGATTGGAGACAAACATGACAAAAATAGTTGCATTTAGCGACAAATCTCGCCGGGCACTAGAACGCGGCGTCAATCAACTCGCCGATGCTGTCCGCATCACCTTGGGCCCGAAAGGCCGGAACGTCCTATTGGAAAAGAAATACGGCAGTCCCCAAATTGTTAACGACGGTATCACCGTTGCTAGGGAGATCGAACTCGAAGACCCCCTGGAAAATGCTGGCGCTCGCTTAATTCAAGAAGTCGCCTCCAAAACTAAAGATATCGCAGGCGACGGCACAACAACCGCAACGGTTATTGCTCAATCCCTCATTCGCGAAGGTTTGAAGAATGTCGCAGCAGGCGCAAACCCAGTCGCGCTGCGCCGGGGTATTGAAAAAACGATCGCCCACTTGGTGCTGGAAATCGAGAAATTGGCGAAACCCGTCGAAGGAAGCGCCATTGCTCAGGTCGCCACTGTCTCCGCCGGTAACGACGAAGAAGTCGGCGCCATGATTGCCCAAGCAATGGAAAAAGTCACCAAAGACGGCGTAATTACTGTAGAAGAGTCGAAATCTCTGACAACAGAATTGGAAGTTGTCGAAGGGATGCAGTACGATCGCGGATATCTTTCTCCGTATTTCGTCACCAACACCGATCGCATGGAAGTTGAGTACGAAAACGCTCGCATCCTGATTACCGACAAAAAAATTAGCTCAATTCAAGAACTAATTCCAGTTCTCGAAAAAATCGCCCGCACCGGTCAACCGCTGCTAATTATCGCCGAAGATATTGAAGGCGAAGCTTTGGCAACTCTGGTAGTCAACAAAGCCCGCGGCGTATTGAACATCGCAGCAACCAAATCTCCTGGTTTTGGCGATCGACGCAAAGCTATGCTTCAAGATATCGCCGTACTCACCGGCGGTCAACTGATTTCTGAAGAAGTCGGACTCAGCATCGATACCGCAACCCTAGAAATGCTCGGTACCGCCCGCAAAATTACGATCGACAAAGAAAACACGATCATTGTTGCTGGCGACGAACACAAAGCTGACGTGCAAAAACGGATCGAGCAAATCCGCAAACAGCTAGAAGCGACGGATTCCGACTACGACAAGGAAAAGCTAACCGAACGCATCGCCAAACTCGCCGGCGGCATCGCTGTAATTAAAGTCGGCGCAGCTACCGAAACCGAGCTCAAAGACCGTAAACTGCGTATTGAAGACGCTCTGAACGCTACTAAAGCTGCTGTGGAAGAAGGTATCGTTGCCGGAGGTGGCACGACGCTAATTCACCTGATTACAAAAATAGATGCGATCAGAAATACTTTAGACACCGAAGAACAAGTAGGCGCTGACTTGGTGAAGAAAGCTTTGGAAGCACCTTTGCGTCAAATCGCTGATAATGCCGGCGTTGAAGGTTCGATCGTCATCGAACGAGTGCGGGCGAGCGAGTTCAACGTTGGCTACAACGCTCTTACCGACGTGTACGAAGATATGATTGCCGCCGGGATTATTGACCCGGCTAAGGTGGTGCGATCGGCTTTGCAAAATGCCGGTTCCATCGCTGGTATGGTGCTGACCACTGAAGCTGTGATTGTCGAAAAACCCGAGAAGAAAAAAGCCGGCGGCGACATGGGCGACATGGGCGGCATGGGCGGCATGGGCGGCATGGGCGGCATGGGCGGCATGGGCGGCATGGGCGGCATGGGCGGCATGGGCATGATGTAGTTTTCAGCCTTTAGTTTATAGCCTGTAGAGTGCGCCATAAGCACCAAGGGTGTAAACAAGCGCGTCTTATGTACTACCCGTCTACTGTTTGACGATTAAGGCAACTTCTCCCCCCGGCATCCCCTGATAGTCCGGGGGGATTTTCATTCTCTTGTAGGGGCAATCCCTCGTGAAGAGCCCCAATATTTGAAACACCGATTCCCTCGTCCGTGGAGGGGGTAGGCACGGGGAGTAGGGGTAGCACTACCCCTACAAAAGCCTGATTTTCGTGAGAATGAAACCGCCCTGCTTCTTAAGGGAGATGCAATGGGACTCGGCATTAAGGATCGCGAATTAAATAACTTACAATTTTAATTGTTATTGTGGGATGGGCGTCCCGCCCGTCCTTTTTGGACGGGCGGGACGCCCATCCCACTTTCAAGAGTGGAAGTTATTTAATTCTCATTCCTAAGCTATAAGCGATAGTTCTTAGGGATTTTAAGCTTAAGTTGCCACCTATGCAGTGGGCGTCTCGGTCAACTAAAATCCTTCCCAGAAACCGCGTCTCCCCCTCTCCCCTGATCCTTTAAGACGACGGAGTTACATTGTTGCTGTGCAAGTCTTGAGGAGATTGAAACAGAGTTTCGAGATAAACTCTCGCAGCTTGGCGATAACTGCGCGAAGCTTCAGGCGTACCGCTATCGGCATTCTGCAACAAAAACAGCGACAGGGCGGCGCAAAATACTCGGTCTAGATCCCATTCGGGATGGGTTTCCAGGTAAGTTTTGAGAGAATCGTGCAGCGTTTCGGGAATTTCAGCAAAAATACTGACTGTTGGGTTGATCATTTTTTTTAGTCTCGCTAATAAATTGAAAACAGAACCCCCCCTTCGGCCGGATACAGGTGCAGGGACGGCCGAAATCAGAGCGCTTTTTTTTAGGTCGGTCGCATCATTGTGCGCTATGAGGGGGTGGGTTTGTCAATGTTGCGAAATATTACAAAGTCCTTTAGATAAAAAAAAGGTTTACCAAATAATCAGCTTTTCAGGGATTTTTTTGTTACATATCTTTATGTGTTGGGGGGTTTATGAGGAATTAGGCAGCAAGTTAAGGAAATCCCCAATTCCGCAGCAAGATGCTACCGTGCCGTTAATTTCTGTGGAAAACTTTGTCGGATCTGTGGAAAACCTCAGACTTGCCTGTGGAAACGCTGTGGAATGTTTAGGGAAAAGTCAGGGAAAAAATAAGAATTGCAAAGGGCATGGGGCATGAGGCATGGGGCATGGGGCATGGGGCATTGTTGACTGTTGACTGTTGACTGTTGACTGTTGATTAATGTTATTGGTTATTTGTTATTAGCCACTGCAAAGGATTAACCACTGACAACTGACAACTGACAACTGACAACAGTCAACTGACTAAGTGCCAATCTGCCGCTTTTTGGCGGATGGTTGCCAATTCAGCAGGCGGCATTTTGTCGAGATTGGCTAAGATAAAGCTCATGCGACCGATCGACTGAAGTTTGTCCCGGTGGCGCGCTAGGAAATCCCAGTAGAAGAAGTTGAAGGGACAGGCGTTTTCGCCCGATCGCACTGTGCGATCGAATTTGCACCCCCGACAATAATCGCTCATTTTATTGATGTAATTGGCAGAAGCAGCATAGGGCTTCGAGGCCAACACACCGCCGTCAGCAAACAAACCCATGCCCAGCACATTAGTCTGCATTACCCAGTCATAGGCATCCACAAACGCACTGTGGAACCATTTTTCTAGCTCCTGGGGCGAGATTCCCGCAATTAGACCAAAATTGCTCAAAATCATCAACCGCTGGATATGGTGCGCGTAACCGCTGCCTTCGACTTGAGTTAAAACTTGGCGCAAACAGTTCATATCTGTTTTACTAGCGTCCCAAAAAAACTCCGGCAGCGGTTGAGTGTGGTTGAACCAATTCTTTTCAAAATAATCAGCATCCACGTAAAAATACACACCGCGAATGTATTCTCGCCAGCCCAGAATTTGGCGGATAAAACCTTCGACGCCGTTTAAATTTAAGTTTTTTTCGAGGTAGGCTGTTTCGGCGGCTTGAATAACTTCTAAAGGATGAAGTAATCCAATATTGAGATACGGAGAAATTAGGGAATGCCACATTGTTTCCTCCCCCGTTACCATCGCGTCTTGATAAGGGCCAAAAGCGGGGAGACACTGTTTGATGAAATTATCTAATACTTGCAATGCTTGCTCTCGTGTAACCGCCCAGCGAAAAGGTTCAATACTTCCGTAAGTTGGGAAAGATAGAGATTTAACTTGTGCGATAACTTCTTGAGTTATGGCGTCCGGTTCAAACCAGAGAGGTTTCGGGGTATCCAGTTTTCCTTTGGGTGGCTGACGATTTTCTTTGTCAAAATTCCACTTCCCTCCCACAGGTTTATTGCCATCCATTAAAATTTGGAAACGCTGGCGGCTGGCTCGATAGAAGTCTTCCATTAACAAACGTTTGCGGCTTGAAGCCCAATCTTTGAATTCTGTTTGTGTCCAGAGGAATTGATTGTTGGGAATTATGGTTATTGGACAGGGGAGTTGGAAGTTTTGAACGAGCTGTAAAAAAGGTCGATCGTTCGGAGCCATCACCCGCACTTCGGTGATATTGTGAGCTTGTATCCAAGCTTTGAGAGGTGCTTCAAAGTCCTCCGCTTTTGTGTAAGTAACTTGCCATCCACTGCCGCGCAATTCTTCAGCGAAGTGCCGCATTGCCGACCAAATTAATACTAATTTTTGTTGGTGGTACCGTCGCTGTTGAACGTGCTGCCAAGATTCAATTAAAATTATCGGTAGGGAGGATTTATCATCTGTGCCGTTGAGAGCAGCTTGGTTCTCCCACACTTGATCGCCTAAGATCCAAACGCCAACAGTCATTTTACTTGTTTTTTAGTGAAACTTATTTTTTACTTTTTATGATGCCAGGTGGTCTAGTCAAGAAACTTAATTTATTGACAACTCACAACTCATAAGTTTTCAGGACAACCTGAAAACTTACTAGAGCATAACATTGATTTCCAAAGATAGGGACACCGACCAGCAAATTTAAATTTTATGTCCGTGTATCCTTCAGATGTTAATAACTTGGTCAGCGTATCTACTGAGAAAAATTTAATGTGGCCGTTATCCCAAAGCACGGTAAAATGTTGATCTAGTTTGCCAGAAACCGCTAAAGCCAGATTTTTAAAATAGCCGTGATATGGTGTGGAAATAATTAATCTTCCTCCCGGATTGAGGCATCTTTTTGCAGTTTTTGCTAGTTCTTTAGGATAAAGCAAGTGTTCGATTACTTCAATAGCTAAGACAACATCAAATGAGTTCAGAATATCGATATCTGGAAGGTCGTAAATATCTGCTTGGATAAACTGACAATCGGGGAAACTTTGACGGGAGATGGCAATTCCGGCCGCTGAAGTGTCAACGCCGACAACTTCGCAGCCGTGCTCTGCGATAACGTGACTGAGGCTGCCATTGCCACAGCCGAGATCCAAAACTCGGAGTTTTGTCTTGCTGGTCTGCTGAAGTGTCGCCAGCATTTCTAAAAGGGGAGATATCAAATATGCGTGATGATATCTCGGACGGTTGTTTGTGTAATAATACGTATAATTGCTAAAGTTTTTTTTCATCGATTAAGCTATGGAGATTATTGCCGAGACCGCGAATTTACCGAGCGTGGGTGCACTGTTTGGGCCAAGGTTGCCCACATTAGGGTTGTCAGAGTCGATCGGCAGCTCGATCGTCTCATTCTTTTTGTTTGACAGGTGAATTATTGTCACTTAATCAATCGGATGGCACAAGAAATCTTTGAGAGGGTGCAAAATCTCGCATCGCCCCTCTCTGGCCCATCTCTCGAAGGCATTCGGAAAGAAAAAGTCCGATCGAGCAAGAATGATCTCTGTACACTAGCCGGAAACCGAACTTTTTGCCTGTTAATTGGGGGCGAGTGCATCTATGCGATTCTAGCTTCAAGCAACGGCGGTATGTCCACCCGACGCTTTTTGCAGCCTGAAAAAATGGCACCTGGGCGATTGGATGCCAGTCGTTCCGAGAATTGAGAAGGGAAGTGTGACCGAAATCACAGGCATTTGCGAAACAAATTGCTGAGCATCTTTGGCCCCACACACTTAGAATCGAGATTATTACAGTGGCTTCTATAATTGTGTTTAAATGTTGTTCGGAAGCTGTGTTGTCCAGTCAGCAGAGCCCCCTAGACAGATTCATGCTTTCGGTCTGGTTTATTTCACTTTAATGGTCGCTGTTGGGTGTTGCACCTTAATTTAGATATTTCCTATGGTTAAGTTAGGTCAATCCTCCTTTCGCCGTATTTTACTGTCGCGGATTTTGTTGCTCAGCGTACCTGTTCTACTGGTGGGGGAGTATGTTACCTATCGCAAGGCACGCTCGACGCTTCTGGAAACTGCTCGTCAAAACTTGACAGAAAGTGCAGTCAGAAAAGCAGACACTATTGAACAGTGGGCGAAATCGCTGAAGTCGAATCTGATCGGCGCTTCGGAAAGCTCGATGTTGCAGTCGGTAGATCCGAAGGATTATCAAAAGTTTATTGCCCAATTAGGGCAGCGGTTGCCAGCGCAGGTTGATTGCTTGCAATTGACTAATTTAAAGACAAATCAAGTGATAGCAAGCACTTGCGGGCAGCAGCCGATTCAGTCGTTGCCGGCAAAATTTTGGCCGCCCGTACAGCAGCAGCAAACGCTGCTGGACGACAAGAGCGTTTACATCAGTCTGTCCTTACCTCCGCAGCGACAGGGGACAGCAAACGATCAGAATGTGACTTTGGGGGCTGAGGATTTTCCCGATGCGGGTAAAGAAGGCCGCGATAGCCAAGCGAGTTTGGTGTTGAGCGCTCCTGTTTACATTCGTCGGGGCAATACCCTGCAGTTGAGTTATGCTTTGAGTTTGCAGTCGGCCTTGCCTGTCCAAACCAGCGCTCCCAAGGGTTCTTTAGCTGGCTATACGGTGGCGATCGACCAAGATGGGACGATTTTGGCGCACCCGAATATCAATCGCGTGGGCCGCAATATTGACCAAGAGGCAGATGCCGCTCGACTAAAAAGTATTGTCAGAAGGGCGATCGCCGGCGGAACAGCTTTTCTCCACCTATTTTCCTTTGAAAGAAATGGTGTAGAGTTGCTAGCAGGATACGCCGCTATCCCGAGTCCTTCAACTACACAGGAGAACAGCAAGTGGATTATTTTAGCTGTCTCTCGTTTAGATTACGCTCTGTCGGGTTTGGAAGAAATTCAGCAAGTTTTATTTAATTTAATTGTAGGTTTGGTTGCTGCTAGTATCATCGCGACTTTATATCTGTCTCGCGACTTGGCGCGTCCTGTGGAAAAACTGAGAGACTACGCGATGAAAGTAGATACAGAAGCGTCGCAAACAGTGCCCCAAGATTTCCAAATTAGGGAATTCAATCAACTATCAGAAGCACTCAACAGCATGGTGCAGCGCCTTAGATCCTGGGCCAAAGAATTGGAAGTCGCCACCAAAGAAGCGCAAGTTGCCAATCAATTAAAAAATGAATTTTTGGGGAATATTTCTCACGAGTTGAGAACGCCACTCAACGGGATTATTGGTTTTATTCAAATTGTGCGGGACGGCTACTGCGATGACCGAGATGAAGAAATGGAATTTTTACAGCGGGCCCACGACTCGTCAATGCAATTGCTCAATATTATTAATGATATTTTGGACATTGCTAAAATAGAATCCGGCACCTTCTCCATGATGTTAGAAGTAGTTGATATTACTCAGGTACTTGAAGACGCGATTGATTTGCAAGCGGCTCCAATCGAGGAAAAAGGCTTGAAGTTAAGTTTGCCAGCTCCTCACGATCCGATTATTGTTCATGCCGATCCAGAGAAGCTAAAACAGGTGTTTTTAAATGTTTTGAGCAATGCCGTTAAGTTTACAGAGTCGGGCAGCATTAATATATCTGTGCGGGTAGAATCGAGGACTAATTCTGGTAGTTCTAACGGCAGTGCTGAAAGTATGACGGGTCCCAGCGGTCAAAGCGATTGGGTGGTGGTGACAATTAAAGATACGGGAATTGGTATTGATCCCGAGCACCAGCAAAAATTGTTTCAACCTTTTGTGATGGCTGATGGTTCTACAACTCGCAAGTTTGGCGGTAACGGTTTGGGCTTGGCTATCTCGCGAAGGATAATGGAATCTATGATCGGAAGCATTACCCTGCACAGCGCGGGCGTTAATCAAGGTACTACGGTGATGATTTCTTTGCCTGTTAATCAGCAGTCAAGTTTTTATTTTCACAGCCCGGACTTAGTAACGGAAAAGGGAAATTTAAAAAGTTGAGGAGTGATTTTCCCCATCTAAAATCTAAAATCTCAAATCTAAAATGGTATTAGGGGCTGTCCGCCGAGTTCGAGGGATTTGCTCAAAGTGCTGAGAATGCGGATTAATTCGACGGAGGCGGCGCCCGAAGAGGTAAGACAGGGGGTATTTGTTTGCACGGAATTGAGGAAGCGATCGCACACTCTCCTCAGCGGTTCTACTTGTTCTAAACTCAACACTTCGCGGTGTCTGATGCTTGTTGGCTGCGGCGCGATCCTCTTCGTTGGCGTAGCCCCCGTAGGGGCGGGCTTCGCTAACGCACTTTCAAAAGAGTTATTCTCTTCGCCTCCCCAATCTGGATTCCCGCGCTGCACAATCAGCGGAGTTTCTGGCGACATTTCGTCAAAAATCAAGGTTCCCAAACTGCCAACAACTGTTAAGCGCCGTTGTTTGTCGGGATTTAGCCAGCACAGGTGAATAAATGCTTGAAATCCGTCGGGATAGGTGAGCGTTACCCAAACTAAATCTGCTAGTTTTTCTGCAGGATTAGTAGTCAGCAGTGAAGGAGAAAATTGATTTTCAATTTCTGCTGCTTCTTCTTTATTTATTCCTGATTCCTGATTCGTGATTCCTGATTCCTTCGGAAAAACAGTGCCGATCGCCCTTACTTCAATTGGCATTTGTTCCAGCCAAGTATTGAAAATAGCGATATCGTGAATAGCCAAGTCCCAAAGGGCATCAACGTCATGGCGCACCGGTTCAAAATGGGTGCGCTGGGCGTAACCGTAGCGCAATTTTCCAAGTTGATGCTGTTGAATAATTCTTTGGCCTCGATCGACTGCTGGATGAAACAGATAAGTGTGGTCAACGAAGAGTTGCCGCTGCTGTTTTTCGGCTAATTGACAGAGTTCTATTGCTTCAGTCAGGTTGAGGGCGAGGGGTTTTTCTGCTAAGACGTGGTAGCCTTGTTTCAGCGCTGCTGCTGCGAGGGTGTAGTGTGTGGAAGCTGGAGTGGCGATCGCCACAGCTTGCAGTCCCGGCAAGGCTTGCACTTGAGACCAATCGGTAGCTAGAATCACCGAGGCATCAAGATTAAACTGTTTTTGAACGGCAGCCAATGAATCTCGATTCGGGTCTACCACCGCTAAAACTTGGCTGTTGGGATGTTCAAGAAAGTTGCGAATTAGGTTAACTCCCCAGCGGCCTGCACCCAATACAGCTATTCCGATTTTCATTAATTATAAGTTCAAAAATCGCACAGCAATTATAGCATATTTTGTTATTATTATCTATGTTTTAACTCAAAAAAATCACTGTTGACAGTTGACTGTTTGCAGTAGTTATTGGTTATTGGTTATTGGTTATTGGTATCAGCTAAGGAATGAGAATTAAATAACTTCCACTCTTGAAAGTGGGATGGGCGGGACGCCCATCCTTTTTGGACGGGCGGGACGCCCATCCCACAATAACAATTAAAATTGTAAGTTATTTAATTCGCGCTCCTAACAAATAACCAATAACTGATAACACCAGTCAACAGTCAACAGTCAACTGACTACTCACTACCAACTAATTTATTGAAAGCTGCCTGAGCCGCTGCTTGTTCGGCCGCTTTGATCGATCGACCTTTTCCCTCTGCTACCAACTTTCCCTGAATGAGAACTTCTGCGGTAAAACGATCCTCCCCGCCCTGCACTGTCCCGGTTTCTTGCACGCTATATTTAGGCAAAGTTTTGTATTTGCCTTGAGTCAACTCTTGGAGAGCAGCTTTGTAGTTTTGGCGGGCCGGATCGCTGCGGATTTCTGTCGCTAAGCGTTGAAAGTGAGAATCTAGCCAAGGGCGGATTAATTCTAAGCTTTGGGTACTCAAATAAAGCGCAGCCAGTACCGCTTCCAAAGCATCGGCCAGCCGGGGCTCAGCGCCTGTTTTGTCTGCAGCGGCGCTGCTGGAAACAATTAAATAGCGATCGAACCCGTAACTTTCAGCGATTTTAGCAAGAATTCGATCGCTCACCAAGATCGATCGAATAGCAGCAAATTCCCCCACTGTACAGTCAGGATAAATCTCAAACAACAATTCCGACGCAGCCAGCCGCACAACTGCATCGCCGACAAACTCTAGTTGCTCATAATTTGCCTTAGCTGACGCGCTCGCATGAGTCAAAGCTAAATCGACGAGATGCCATTTTATCGAAGCATTCTTCGTCAGTCCCAATTTTTCAATTAATGTTTCAAGTTGCTTTTGGCGACCCGGATAAATCATACCATTTTAGATTTTAGATTTTAGATTTTAGATTTTAGAAGTGGGAATCACGGATGACTATCCGGGTTTGGAGCTTTTCAAAAGTTGCATTATTTTTTTTAACAGGTATCAGATTCATATTAATAAAAAAAAATTAGTTTAAAGACTAAATATTCCTCCGGGTGCTTATGGTGCACCTTACCCAAAATCTTCCTCCGGGTGTGCAGTGCACACCTTTCCCAACATAAAACAGGTCGAAAAGATTTGTTGACCTGATTCCCAAGCGGTAGTTTTAATTAAATGGGGGGAGGAAAAAGTCGGACATAAGCCGGGTTCTGTTCTCTCAACTGCAAGCAGTTTTCGAGGGCAGTTATCTATCTGGGACGCCTGTTACCAGACGCCTCAAGCGGTACCAAAAAACGGAACTGGTAAAAAACCAACCATAGTCCCTCCGACCTTGCTCCCAACTGGGGTTTACCGAGCCAGCACCTCTCGATGCTGCTGGTGCGCTCTTACCGCACCTTTGCACCCTTACCAAATTAGTTGTTGCTTCCCAGTCAAAAATCCTCAGTTACTTACTAATGACCAATGACTGCTGACTAATGACTAATTGGCGGTATCTTTCTGTGGCACTATCCTCACGATCGCTCGCACTGGGCGTTACCCAGCAAGTTTGGTTTTTCGGGAGCCCGGACTTTCCTCAGACAAGCTTTCGCTAATCCGCAACCGCCTGCGCCTACTTTTTCCCCAGATTTATTGTACGCGATCGTTCGTCAATCTATTTGGGATTTGAGATTGAATATTTTAAATTGTCGCCCACTTAACTTGGACATTTGTGTTTATTCTCACATCTGGCACTATTGTCAATAAGCTTTTTATGAACAGGCAAGATGCCTGTTCCACAAAAAATAAACTTGATTGTGGAACAGGCATCTTGCCTGTTCTTGAGAATGGTGCAACATCTCAGTTTATTCAAACTCTTGTACTGTGGGCCCGAAAGCCCGCCCAACAATTAAATTTCCCTGCAACTCGCTTAAAATCACTCACCGATCAATCAGGGGGCACAAAAGTTGGCAATGATCATGCCAGGATTTACCGCACGGATTCAACTAGGGGCAGGAAACTTTTTCACCTAACAGGATTTTGAATTCTTCAATCTTTAATCCCCAATCTTATATCTTCAATTCGGTTACTTTAATGAGTCATCTTTGATAGTAGAAAAATTATCAAACCAGCCGCGGCGCCAGAAAAAGTAAACTAAAGCAGAGGCGATTCCTACCATAACAGCCCAACACAGCGGATAGCCAAAATACCAATTCAGCTCCGGCATATTCAAGGGCGATTTCTCTGTATTGAAATTCATCCCGTATACTCCCGCCACAAAAGTTAGAGGAATAAAGATACTAGAAATCACCGTCAGCAATTTCATGATTTCATTCATTTTATTACCAACCGAAGACAAGTAAACATCCATCAAACCAGAAGACAACTCTCGATAGGTTTCCACCATATCCATCACCTGCACCGTGTGATCGTAACAGTCCCGCAGGTAAATTCGCACCTCTGGACTAATCAAATCACTACTATCTCGAATCAAAACATTAATTGCATCCCGCTGCGGCCAAATAGCGCGGCGCAGAGTCAGCAATTCTCGCCGGATTTTATAGATTTTTTCCAGGGTGCTGCGGGTGGGGTTCACCACCACTTCATCCTCTAATTCTTCAATGCGCTCTCCGTAAACTTCTAATACAGGGAAAAATCCATCTATAATCGCATCTAACAGAGTATAAGCTAGATAATCTGCTCCGTGCTTGCGAATAGTTCCTTGTCCTTTACGAATGCGATCGCGCACGGGTTCAAAACAATCATAGTCGGGTTCTTCCTGAACAGTTAACAGGTAATGTTTCCCCAAAATCAAACTCACTTGTTCTTTATGAAAATTCTCTGAATTCGGCTTAAGTATCACCATCCAGGCAATGATTAAAATGTGCTGTTCATAGTCTACAACTTTCGGTCGCTGGGGAACATTAACCACATCTTCCTGAGCCATTACGTGCAAATTAAAGACTTTACCCATGTGGCGCCAAGTTTCTTTGTTTCCTAATCCCAACATATCAACCCAAGAAACAGATGCTGTCTCTAAATAGGCCGAAGCTTCTTGAGGATTTGCCAATTTGCCGCGAGTAGCTGCTGTTTCGCAATAGTCAATTAATACAATCTCCGGAGGCGGCGCATCGGGTTCTAAGTCGAGAGTTCCCGGCGGAGCCCCCTGATCGTCATAAAAATAGTCAACATAGGAATCGTCATCATCTTCTTCTTTAATGTATTTTGCAACGGCATTAGAAGTATGTAGGCTTTTGTATACCATGCTAATATTCCTGACTTTTAGAACCTTTAATTAGATTATCATTTTTCTGGTGCAACTACCAATTACCAATGACTCATTACCTCTGCCGAATTGGAATCTCGATCGCAAATTCAGTTCCCTCTCCAGGCGCGGAAATGCAATGCAGCGTCCCTCCGTGTCTTTCCACCACAATCTGATAGGAGATAGACAGTCCCAAACCTGTACCTTTGCCTACTGGTTTAGTAGTAAAAAACGGGTCAAATACCCGACACTTAACAGGCTCTGCCATGCCATACCCGTTATCTGAAATTACGATCGCCACCCGATTGTTCTCCAGCAACTCCGTGCGAATCCGAATCCACGGCAATGCCGCGCAACTTAAAGGTAAACTAGGAAAATCTTGCCGCTCCTCTTCCGAATAACTAGACAATTCCAACTTCCGCTGCCTGACATCTGCTAAAGCATCAACAGCATTATTTAAAATATTCATAAACACTTGATTTAACTGTCCCACGTAGCACTGTATCTGCGGTAATTTCCCATATTCTTTAACTATTTGAATATGACGATTTCTGCCATTTTCTTTAATCTTGTGTTGCAAAATCAACAGAGCACTGTCTATTCCTTCGTGAATATTAACACGCTTAAGATCGGATTCTTCCAGGCGGGAAAAGTTACGCAAAGACAGAACTATTTGGCGAATGCGATCGGCTCCAGTTTGAATTGAATTCAGGAGGTGCGGGAAATCCTCTTTCATGAATTCCAGTTCTATTTCTGCTGCCAAATCTTGGATAACCGCAACAGGTTCCGGGTAGTGTGCTTGGTACAAACTGCACAGTTCCAGCAAGTTTTTGGCATACTCACTAGCGTAAGTGATATTACCGTAAATAAAACTGACAGGATTATTGATTTCGTGAGCAATTCCCGCCACTAGCTGTCCCAAACCAGACATTTTTTCCGCTTGAATTAGTTGAGCTTGAGTCCTGCCTAATTGTTTCAATGTTTGCTCTAGCTGGCGATTTTTATGTTTTAATTGAGCTTCGGCTTGTTTGCGCTTGGTAATATTGCGAGCTAGAATAATAATCTGATCTGAATTAAACGGCAACAGTCGGGCTTCATAAGTTGTTTCTCCTTCCGACATGGAAAGCGAATATTCTATATCGATGGAATTTCTTGTTTCGGAAACTTCAAAGATTGCTTGGGTAAATTGGCAGGCGACATTGTGTGGCAATATGTCGGTCATTCGTTGACCAATAAAATGTTCGGGAGGCACGTATAAAACCGAGGAAGTTCCTGACAAATAATCCACGATTATACCGTCAGCATCTAGTCGAAAATACAAATCAGGCAAAGCGCGAAAAACAGCTTCTAACTCTAAAGTTTTTTGGCGCAATGCTTCCTCGGCGTAGTACCGATCGCTAATATCAAAAATCACCCCGTCCAAATAGCAAACGTTTCCCTCTGCGTCGAACACAGGAGAACCCTTATCCCAAACCCATTTAACCGTGCCGTCTGCTGCTAGCAAGCGGTATTCCAAGTTATAAGACTCTTTGTTTTCTATGCCTTGCCGAATAGTTGCTTCTACTTTTGCCAAATCTTCCGGGTAAATAATACTAGCAAAAGTCCGGCTTCTCCTGTCCAAAACCCAAATAAAATCTGCCGCATGGTAGCCAGTTAATAAGTAAACGGCATCGCTAATAAAATTAGTCGAAAAATCGCACTTCCAGCGATAAACCACTCCGGGAATATTAGCTACCAAAGACCTAAATCTTGATTCACTTCTACGCAAAGCTGCTTCCGATTCATGTCGTTCGGTAATATCGTGAGCGAAAGCTAGCACTGCAAATACATTACCCTCAGCGTCGCGCAGGGGAAGTTTTTGGGTGTCCAAAATATGTACTGAACCGTCTGCAACAGTAGCCATATCGCAGGGATTGTGGATAATTTCGCCTGCCAGTACAGCAGAGTCGTCTGTGCGGAAGCCTCGGATATTTTTGGCAGAATTTCCAAACACTAGCTCTACTGAAAACCCTAAGTCTAAATCAGATTTGCTAAGGATTTCTTCGACTGTTTTACCAATCGATCGAGCGAAACTATTGTTGACCAAAATATAGCAAAAATTTTTGTCTTTGGCAAAAATCCAGTCGCTGGTTTTGTCTATAACTGTACGCAGGAATTGTTCGGAACGTTCGGTTTTTTCCAAAGCTACCTGCAGTTCTAGTTCTAGGCGCTTGCGAGCAGTAATGTTTTCAAAAGCAACACCGACGCAGTTGTTGGGTAATGGAAAAGCTTTAATAGAAAAAGCGCGAGTTATGCGGCCCCCTTCATCGCAGTCAATATCTTCAACTTCTACGGCTTTCTGGGTGCGAATTACAGAAGCAAATGCTTGGGGAATGTTTTTCGATCGCAGTTGGGGAAAAATCTCGTCGATTGTCATTCCCAAAACATCAGCCATTTCTAATCCGGTAAATAGGGTAGCTGCAGGATTGGAGGCGATCGCCCTGAGAGTGCTATCATCGTCTATATTTTCTAAATGGTAGACGTACAAACCAATTTGCATATTCTCGACAATTTGGTCGTAGAGGCGCACGCTTTCGTCTACCTGCCTGCGTTCGGTAATATCTTCAGTAATCCCCAAAACGTACTGAGGACGGCCTGCGGCGTCGAGAATTGGCACTTTGCGGGTGTGCAGTATTCTCATACCTTTGTGGCGAGTTTGGATCGGCTCTTCGGCTATGTCTTTAACATTAGATTGGTTGCGATCGCCTGTCAATATTTCCCTGTCTTGAGCAGTAAAAACATCAGCTTGTTCTTTGGGGTAAATATCGTAGTCATTTTTGCCGATCGCCTCTTGAGAAGTAACACCTGCGATCGTTTCTCCCGCTTTATTCCACAGCACAAATTTCAGCGAAGAAGCATCTTTAGCAAAAACTCCCACCGGCAGATTTTCTACTACGGAATTGAGGAACCCTCTCGCTGATTGTAATTCAGCTTCGGCACGCTTGCGTTCGATGCCTAAAGCGATGACATCAGCAACCGATGCTAAAGTTTCCTGAAAAGGTGCACTCAGCGGCTGGCGGCTGATAATTACCATGACTCCCACCAGCCGTTCTTCGACTATCAAAGGGTAGCCGGCGAAGGTTATAATTTGGTTGGGAATTTGGCAATTTGTCGGCTTTTGACTGGTGTTGATAATGGCTACTTCGGACTTTTGCGCCTCTGTTGCTTTCGGGGATTCTTCCTCTGGGAGTCCAAAATTGTTCAGTTCAAATCCGCAGTCAAATTCTGGTTTTTGCTGTTTGGCGATCGAGTTAACCTTACTTTCAATAAAGCTAGCCCGATCGTCTGTGCGGCTGTATATTCCCGATGCTGCTTGCAATTGGCAAACATTATGTTGAGTGTTGAAAGTCCAAATTTCCGCCGAAGTGACATCGAGATTTCGCACCAGTGCCTCGCAGCAGGGAAGCAGGATATCTTGAGGGTGTCTGGTGAGGGCAATACCCACATCGGCTACCATTGCTGTGAGGCGAGAAGCTTGGGCTTTTTCTGCTTCCAACCGTTTGCGATCGGTGATATCTTCCACCAAAGAAAGCACAGTAAAAGTGTCGCCGCTGCGAATAATCGAGTTGAACCAGCGACACCAAATTACCTGTCCGCTTTTAGTATAGTTGCGGTTAATTGAAGTATTGCCGTTGCCAGTGGCTAGTTCAAGCTCGATCGCGCTTACAGCCTCTCTATCTTCCTCGCAAACCAAAGCCAAATCGCCGAACTGCTTGCCCATCATATCATCGGATGTCCAGCCAAAGATTTCTTCGGCGCGTTTCGACCATTGAACGACCCGAAAATCTTCATCCCAGCCTACCATTGCCAGCGGACTGTTAGCTGCATTCAACCACAGTAAATGGTTCGATCGGCGCAACTGTTGAGTTTTCTGCTGCTGCCAGCGGTAATGCCTGGTGATATCTCTACCGACACCCAAAACCCGCATCTGCTTGCTAGAGGCATCCACCGCTGGCGTGTAAGCAGTTTCGTAAATTTTAATCCCGCCGTCTGCCGTCGTCACCTCATGAATTGCCAGCCGTTTTTCCCCGGTAATAAATACTTGTTGCAGGCAAGAATCAATCTGCGAGATTATATTTTTAACAGCAGCATTATTGGGATATAATTTTAATAATTCCTGATTAGTTTTGTTGACTATTTCAGCCGGCTCCAATCCCATCCAAGCAGCAGCGACTGGATTTATCGATAGGTACTTTTGCTGTCGATCGCACTCTAGGAAAGCATCAACAGAGTTAGAGAAAAAAGACTGAAACGAGTTGATAACTTCCTGCATGGGTATTTTTTCATGAGAAAAGCTTAATGATAAAAGCTTAGTATTGTGGAAACCTCGTGTCTAAAGACCGATCGAGGAAGCACGCATCAGGCAGTTTTAACCGCCTTGAATATTGATTATTGCTACAGGGGGCTACTTGGTCACTTGGTACTTTTGTGATCTCCTTTCAACGGAACAATTACCGTTTTAAATATTTCACGCGCGATCGCATAGCAGCTTGAGCTTACACCCATAATTTTGATAACGTAATCAGTTAAGACGATAGCTGGTCAACTATGTCTTTTGATTAGGGAATGAAACCCCATCTGTTCAGAGGGGTGTGCGGACTTGCAAGTTAAGCTCTAAAATTTTCCTAAAGTTAGTTTAACCCACTCCAATTTTTTTGCACACTTTACGGCTGCGTTTCCCGGTGCAATTTTCGGCGCTGTTGCCTATAATACAAAAATTTTAAAGAAATAGTATTTTTGGCAATATAGCTTAATTACAGCAGATGCTTTTTTTTAAACCAGACCCAGCGGATACAAAAGCGAGATCGAGAGACGGGGAGACGGGGAGGTGGGCAGAGGCTAATCCACAACCTGCGAGAAAAATGCTTCAGAAATGCCCGACAGCTTACCGATTCCCAATTCCCAATTCCCGATTCCCAATTCCCGATTCCCAATTCCCAATTCGGTAATCTGAAAGCGGTGTGGCAGTACGCCCAGCAAAGAACGCAAGCCGTGCAAAGCCATGTAACATAAAGATTGCGATATTTTTCTATGTAATATGGAACTATTAGATACCTTGATTGTGGGTGCGGGTATTAGCGGTTTGAGTTTGGCGCACGCACTTCACAAGGAAACAACGAGTGCATCGCCGCTGAAGATTTTAGTCGCTGAGAGTCAGGGACGTGTGGGCGGGAACATCACCACTGTGACAGCCGAAGGGTTTCTCTGGGAGGAGGGCCCGAACAGTTTTTCGCCGACGCCGGAATTGATGAAGTTGGCTGTGGATGTGGGATTGAAGCAGGAGTTGATTTTTGCCGATCGCAAATTGCCTCGTTTTGTTTATTGGCAAAAAAAGCTGCAACCGGTGCCGATGACTCCACCTGCGATGATTCAGTCTCAGTTACTGAGTTTTCCGGGGAAACTGCGGGCGTTGTTCGGGGCTTTGGGATTTGTCGCGCCGGCAATGGGCGCTGGACTTTCGCAGCAGGGTGACGAGGAAACTGTTTCTCAATTTTTCCGCCGTCATCTGGGGCAGGAAGTGATGCAGCGGTTGGTGGAACCTTTTGTTTCTGGGGTTTATGCGGGCGATCCGCAACAACTTAGCGCGGCGGCGGCTTTTGGCCGGGTAGCAAAGATGGCTGATCTGGGTGGCGGGCTGGTGGCGGGGGCGCTGCTTTCTGCTAGGAAAAGACCGAAGAAATTGCCCGCAGACCCGAATGTTCCTAAAACTAGGCCGGGGGAGTTGGGTTCGTTTAAACAGGGGTTGAAGGCTTTGCCAGAGGCGATCGCTGCTGAATTGGGCGATCGAGTGAAACTCAACTGGCATCTGACTCGCCTCGATCGTACAGAACGCGAAACTTACATTGCTGTATTCTCGACGCCCGACGGACAGCAGGAAGTTGAGGCGCGCACCGTGGTTTTGACAACGCCGGCTTACGTTACAGCCGATTTGTTGCAGCCTCTGCAACCGGAAGTTAGCAGTGCTTTACACGCTTTTACTTATCCTACGGTTGCCTGCGTTGTATTAGCCTATCCGCAGTCGGATATCAAGGGTAAATTAGTAGGTTTTGGAAATTTAATTCCGAGGGGGCAGGGAATTCGCACTCTGGGGACGATTTGGACATCCAGTTTATTTGCTGATCGCACGCCTGCGGGCTGGCACACTCTCACCAGTTTCATCGGCGGGGCTACAGACTCGGAAATTGGCAATCTCGACTCAGAAGAAATCGTTCGGGAGGTGCACCGAGATTTGTCTCGGATTTTGCTGAAACCAGATGTGCCACAGCCTAAAGTTTTAGCGGTGAATGTGTGGAAGCGGGCGATTCCTCAGTACAATTTGGGGCATTTCGATCGCCTGCAACAAATCGATGAAGGCTTAAAATCTTTGCCGGGGGTGTATTTGTGCAGTAACTACGTTGGCGGCGTGGCTTTGGGAGATTGCGTGCGAAGGGGTTTTGAGCGTGCACGAGAAGTGGGCGAGTATTTGCAGAACAAACAATCAGATACTCGATCGATCTGAATTCTTGTGTGGGGAGGGCGGGTTTACCGAAAAAATGGGTTTAAAGCCCCGTCCTTACAGGACGGCTTTAATTCCGTCAAAACTGTGAATTAGTTTTTATATCCATCATAGCGACGTAAATGTTAGTATTTGAAGCCAAGCTAGAAGGAAAGAGGGAGCAGTACGAACGGCTAGACGAAGCCATTCGTACTGCTCGCTTTATTCGTAATAGCTGCATCAGGTACTGGATGGACACAAAAGGTGTAGGTCGCTATGACTTAAGCGCTTATTGTGCAGTCTTAGCCAGGGAATTTCCTTGGGCAGCCAAGCTTAACTCAATGGCTAGGCAGGCTTCGGCCGAAAGAGCTTGGTCAGCGATTGCACGGTTTTTCGACAACTGCAAAAAAGCAAAACCCGGAAAGAAAGGTTTTCCCCGTTTCAAAAAGCATGAAACGCACGGTTCTGTTGAATACAAGACTTGCGGATGGAAGCTTTCTGACGACAGGCGAAATATAACTTTCACCGACGAATTTAAAGCAGGAAGTTTTAAATTATGGGGAACTCGTGACCTACACTTTTATCAGCTAAGTCAAGTCAAGCGGGTTCGCGTAGTTCGTCGAGCCGATGGATACTACGTGCAATTCTGTATTGATGCCGAACGAAATGAAAAGCGGGAACCTACGGGACGAACCATTGGTTTAGACGTAGGGTTAACGCACTTCTATACAGACTCTGACGGAAACACCGTAGAGAATCCACGTCATTTGAGAAAGTCCCAGAGGTCGCTTAAAAAGCTTAATCGCAGGCTTTCTAGAACGCAGAAAGGCTCTAAAAATAGAGCTAAGGCTCGGAATCATTTAAGTAGAAAACACCTCAAGGTAAGTAGGCGGCGTAAAGACTTTGCCGTGAAATTAGCAAGGTGCGTAGTCCAGTCCAACGACTTGGTAGCCTAGGTCGACTTGTCGGTGCGTAACATGGTTAAAAATAAAAAGCTGTCCAAGTCTATATCAGATGCAGCCTGGACAGCTTTTAGGAATTGGGTTGAATATTTTGGCAAAGTATTTGGGGTGGCGACTGTTGCAGTACCGCCTCACTATACAAGCCAAAACTGTTCTAGTTGCGGGAAAGTGGCGAAGAAATCGTTAAGTCAAAGAACACATATTTGTCCGCATTGTGGATTTGTTTTAGACCGAGATTGGAATGCGGCTCGCAACATATTAGAACTAGGATTGCGTACCGTAGGGCATACGGGAACCTCAAACGCCTCTGGAGATATCGACCTCTGTTTGAATGAGGAGACTCTTTCAAATAAGTCGGGTCGCCGAAAGAGGAAGCCTAAACAGTGATGTTTAGAATCACCGTGGCTTTAGCGGGCGTGAGAATGTCAAAAATATCGAGTATGTTAATCAGAGATATTGGTGAACCCGCCCCTATACAGCCTTCTGCCTGGTGTGCCGACGGACGTGCCGGCGAATGCTACTAGGTTGTTGGCTCAAACTTGTAACCCACCCCCCTGACGGTTTGAATCATCGGCATTTGATTAGGATCTAGTTCAATTTTGCGGCGAATTTGACCGATATGGACATCCACCACGCGATCGGCTCCTACATACTCGTAGTCCCACACTTCATGCAGCAATTCCGATCGCCTCCACACGCGACCGGGTTTGCTGGCCAAACAGTACAACAGGTCGAATTCTAAAGCAGTCAAAGCAAGTATCTGACTGCCGAGAATTACCTCGCGGCGAACCGGATCTATTAGTAGCTCTCCAAAAGTAAGACTTTGTTGTTCCGCGGGAGTAACAATGCGTTTGCGTTTCAAAATTGCTGCAACGCGAGCTCCAATCTCTACAAGACTAAAAGGTTTAGTAATGTAGTCGTCAGCACCTTCGGCAAACCCTTTCATTTTGTCAGCTTCATCGGTTCGGGCAGTCAGCATCAACACAAACACGCCCGTGCGTCTTTGCATTTCTTGACACAGTTTATAGCCAGTTGTATCAGGTAAATTTACATCTAGAACTACTAAGTCAGGATTGAGTTGCTCAAATAATTCCAGACCAGTCTGACCGTCCTCGCCAGACTCAACTTGATAACCTTGCTGGCTCAAAAAACGGTGAATTAAATTTCGGATTGCCGGGTCGTCATCAACCACAAGGATTTTTACAGGGGCCATGACCACAAGTTTGCTTGAAGAATTAGGCAAGAATATTCAGCCATAATAATAGAAAACTGGATACAAATCTCGAAAAAATTGAGCTTTTAATAGTTATAGCCATATTTATAACCTACGCAAGATTTCGGGCAATAAATCTCCGGGAACTTTGGATAAGGCTAAATTTTGGCCTGGCAGCCCACATTCACTATAGAAAGCTCTAATCGTTTTGACAATATAGCTCAATGCTGTTTGCCGGGAATCAGCAGCTTGGGAGTTTGCCGTGGCTTGCAGGTTGAGTTTATCCCCATATATTAACCCTTTGTCATTGAGATATTGTCCCCATTCGGCGCACACTTGCAACTGGTGGTGCAGTGCTGCTTCTAGATGGCTTGTCTGTGCGACTTTATTAGTGGCGAAATCTGGGTCGGTGGCTAGTTGATAGTGGGCTAGTCCGAGATTGTTGCGGGCGGCCAAGGCGTCAAAGGTGAGTTGGGTTCGATCGAGCTTTCCGGCGATATCCAAGGCGGCTTCGTAGGCGGTAATCGCCTGCTGCAATGATTCCGTCCGCGCCTGTTTCTGCTGAAACTGGTTCGCCAAATGCCAATAAGCGGTACCGAGATTGTTGTAGGTGGCTGCTGCTGCTGCGGGTACTAATTCGCGGGTGCGGTATTTCAATGCTTCGCGGTAGGCGGAAATCGCCCTGACTAGCAGGGGTTCTGAGGGTTGGTGCTGGGCGAGGTTCCAGCAGGCGGTACCGAGGTTGTTTTGCACTCCGGCATAGTTGAGGGGTTCTCGTTCGGGACTGTAACAGGAGAGGGCTTGGGTGTAAGCTGCGATCGCACTTTTGAGATATACGATCGGCTCACCATCTTGAGCTAAATTCCAGTATGCTGTCGCCAAATTATTCTGAGCAGCAGCGTACTGCTGAGGCTCCACGGCGGGATCGAGATCCAGCAGCGCTTGTTGGTAAGCTGCAACTGCGTGCTGCAAGTTCTCTGTCTTGTCTCGATAGCGGGCTAAATCTGCCGAGGCGATTCCCAAATTTTTGTTTAATCTAACGCGAGTTTGGGGTACGGTTTCGGCATCTGTTCGGTTCAAACCTTCAAGGTAGAGGGCGATACTGCGTTCAAGACAGGATACCGGATCTGAGGCGTTATGCTGCGTGCGATCGCGCGACAGCATCCAGTAGAGAGTGCCGAGATCGTTGAGCAAATCGGAAATTGGCGGTAGGGTGTGGGACTCCTGGGCGTACTGAGTTAAATTTTGTGTCAATTGGGCAATCAGCCGCGCGCATTCCTCAGTTAGTGGTTGATTTTGCTGCGACTTGCTGTCAATTTCGAGATACGCAATCACTTGTTCGATCGCACCAATGGCGATGGTCAGGTTTTGCTCTGAAATGTCTCCGCCCAGAATGCGATCGCGGTAATAATTTCCCAAACCGTGATAAGCCAAAGCTAATGCTTCACAACAACACTGATGTTCTTGCAGCAGTTCGATGTATTGCAGGGTTTGCAGCGGCAGAAAATTCTCCTCTGATGCGGGATTATTTTCGGCTGCCAAATCCTCAGAAGCTGCTGCTAAAACCAAATCTGCCAGTTGGACGGATTTAGAATCTGGCGCTGGGGACGGGGGATGGGAAATTGGGGATTGTTCGTCATCTGCCAGTTGGACGGATTTAGAATCAGGGGCTGGAGACGGGGGATGGGAAATTGGGAATTGTTCATCGGGAATTGGGGATTGTCCAGACAAAGAAGATATTAAAAGTTTGTTGCCAAAGTCTCCGCTGTCGCGCAGGTTTCGCAAGTCTCCTGAGTTTCCGAAGTCCTCAAAGTGCCCGAAGTCTTCCTTAGCTGGAGTTGGTTCGCCTTCAAACTCAAATACTCCGGTTCGCCAGTGCCAAAATTCTGGGGCCGATTGCTCGATCGAACTCAGCCAGGGGCGCGACACCCACAGCAACAGAGTAGACTCGCACATTTGCAGGTTTGCTTCGATGTCTCTCAAATAGCTCAGGAACGACCACTGCACGGCTGCTGACTGCCTTGTCAGGTGTTCTGCCCCGATAATTTGAAATCCCGGCAAAGGGCTGTAGCTGCCCCTGTTTTGGGGCGGTGGGTGTTGAGTCAGCCACGCGGCGATCGAACCCCAAGGATTTGGATCGCTCAAGTCGAGTTCCAAGCTGACAAATCGGGGGTAGTCGATCGGGGAGCGAGGATCGGAGCCTGCGCTCTCTGCGGCTAATTCTGTCTGCAAGCGGGCTGCCAGACAGTCTCGCAAGCACAAGTCGTCGCAGGCGGCAATAAAAATTTGACGGCGTAAATTGAGGTCGATCGCCTGTTTCAAGCGTTGGTAGATCAGCTTGTTCGAGCTAGAAACTTTTTGGGAAGGAATAGACATCAGGATCAGCCGATTTTAGATTTTAGATTTTAGATTTTGGATTGTAGATTTTAGATTGTAGAGTTGAAAGTTGAAAGTTGAAATCTCGATCGCTCATAACTCACAACTTGCGCCCCGAAGGCAGTCAATCGATTTTAGATTTTAGATTTTAGATTTTAGATTGAAGCCTTGACTTGCGCGAGATAAATACGTTCGGCAAGTTTCTCGGATACAGGTTTTTTATTTCTGGACGGATGAATCACGTGGCGGGTATCCTGGATGCGGGAATTGTCAATCGCACCGGTGATGACTAAAGGATTGTAGATTTTCAATTGGCAATTTTATGTGAGTGACGAACCCGTGTTAGTATTTGCAACCCAAGTCCCTGAACCCAACAGCCGAGAGGAAAACACCAAATTTATGCTGGTCTTATTTAGCTTTCGGGCTCGCTCGGCACGCTTCAGGATTGTCGCAACTACCTGCTTTGTATTGAAACACAAAAACCATGTTTCCTTGGGAAAGGAAAACATGGTTTCTCGAAGGATTATTTAAAATTGCGATTTGAAGCAGCTTTGAGTCTCAGGCCAGTTTTCAGACGGAGGCAGCCACGTACACCAAACCGGCGACTAACATGGCTGCTGCAATACCCATGATGATGTAGTTGCGTTGCTGATTTTTGTTGGGAGGTACGGCTTCATACACCTTCGGCTCTTTAGCAAAGTTGTTCAGGCGTCCATCGTCATCTTTGATGTAAGGCATCAGTCACAATCCTTAATATTTTTGATGCTTACAACTCTACCAAAAAAGCGCCCAGGAAAATTCAGGAATTTATTTGGATGTGACGGTGCCTGTTTGGGGGGAAGAGGCGATCGCGTAATCTTTGATCGGCATTCTGCCTGCTAAGTACGCCATCCGCCCCGCTTCTGCTGCCATGGACATTGCTTTTGCCATTGCCGGGGAATTTTGGGCATTGGCGATCGCCGAATTAATCAACAGTGCATCGGCTCCCATTTCCATTGCTCGCGCCGCTTCGCTGGGGGTTCCGATACCCGCATCGACTACCACAGGAACCTTCACCGTGTCAATAATTATTTGAATGTTGGCCGCATTATTGATCCCTTGCCCTGAACCTATGGGCGAACCTAAAGGCATTACTGTCGCACAACCGACTTCTTCTAGGCGTTTTGCCAGCAAGGGATCGGCATTGATGTAGGGCAAAACGGCAAAACCTTCTTTGACTAATTGTTCTGCAGCTTCCAAAGTGCCGATCGGATCGGGCAGCAAATATTTAGCATCGGGAATCACTTCTAATTTGACAAAATTATTGTCTTCTTGCCCTAAAAGTTTCGCCATTTCCCGCCCTAAACGAGCTACTCTAATCGCCTCATCCGCAGTTTGACAACCGGCAGTATTGGGCAGCATCCAAATTTTAGTCCAATCGAGAGCCTCTGCCAATCCTTCATGCCCCGGAGCATTTGTTTGCACTCGCCGCACAGCCACGGTAACAATTTCGCACCTGCTAGCGTTGACACTTTGCTGCATTTCTGCGATGCTGCGATATTTTCCCGTCCCCGTCATCAAGCGAGAATGAAAAGTTTTGCCTGCGATAACCAGAGGTTTGTCTGAGATAGTTAAGGGTGGCGCTATGTGTCCCTGTTTTGGGTCTCCAAAAATAGCATATTCTAGTCCCTTTTCCCATTCTTCTCTGCCTCCGAGCATATTTTCTAGCAGCCAACCTTCCTTATTGGTTAGTTCGTCCCGAGTTACTGCGTAGAGGATCTCTCCAACAATAATCAATCTTGCATCCCGCGGCATATTATTTTTTATACCGCTATTTACGATTTCTTCAAATTCTTGAAAAACGCTGCCCATTTTCCCATTCCTCTCTAGTAATTTTTAGAACAGATTGGTTGTTGAAAACCAAAATGATAGTTTGCATGAGATGCTTAACATCCCAATATATTGCTTGCCTGATGCCTTCGTCTATCTCTCGAATGTCGTAAATTTCTATATTTACGTGAAAAATGACTGCATTTGCACTTTGATTTTTGGCTTTTCCAAACCCTTCTTGTACTCTATTTTTTAGATTACTGGACTCTTTTGTTAATTCCTTAAATTCGCAAATTTGACCGTCAATCTCAGCATCTGGAGTTTTCGTTCCAGACGGTGCTTGCTCGCTCAAAAGTCTAACTCTCTTTCCCATTTTAGCCAAAACTTCAGCGACAAAACTTTCGGAATTATTAAGATTATGGTCTTGGTGGACGAGCACAAATCCGCCCGCTATCTCATCAAAATAATAGCGCCGATATTCGGGTTCTGCATTTTCGTAGATGGCTCTGCTTGTTTCGATATATTCTGAATTCACCGTTATTATACTGTCAATAGACTCCGAGCGGGTAGAGTTAAAGGTATGAAATCAACTGTTGAGCAACTGGCTAAAATTGGAATATTTGCCAGCTTAAACCAAACTGAATTAGAGCAATTGCAAGAACATACAGCAATTCGGACTTATCAACAGGGAGAAGTTGTGATGTATGAGGGCGATCGCATCCCGGAAAAATTATACACTCTTTTGAGCGGTTCTCTGCGGGTTGCAAAAACAGCGGCGGCGGGCAAAGAAACAATTCTCCGCACTTTATTTCAGGGAGATATTTTTGCAGCACCTGCTTTGCTAGGCAACGGCATTGCCCCCGCAACGGTGACTGCAGAAACTGATGTGGAAGTTCTTACCACAGAACGGGAAGTTTTGCTAGCAGCAATTCGGGAAAATCCTGAGATTGCCTTGCGAATATTGGCGGTGTTTAATCAGCGGTTGCAGCAACTGCACGAGACAGTGCACGGTTTGGTGTCGGAAAGGGCGATCGTGCGGCTGGCCCGATTTATTCATTACTTTGGCGTCGAGCAAGGTACGAAGCTTGCTGATAATAGTGTATGTTTAGAAAAACGTTTTCCCTACTATCAAATCGCTCGCAGTATTGGCATTACCTACGAAGAATGCGTGCGGTTATTTAAGAAACTCAAGCCGTTTGTATCCTACAGTCGAGGCGGTAAAATTATTGTATTGGATTGGGAAAAATTGGAGGATATCGCATCGGGAGAAGAAATAGAATAAATGTTAACATCGCAATTCTTGTAGGGGCGGGTTTCACAAACAATATTTGAGTGCAACTCACTATCTATATAAACCCGCCCCCGACAATCTGTGAATCGGGCGGGTTTATGAGATTATTGATTTTAGGCAATTATGGTTGGTAAAACCCGCCCCTACTGTGAATCGGGGCGGGTTGATGAGATTATTGATTTTAGGCAAGTATAAAACCCGCCCCCCAAGCAATATTGCAGAAATTAATGAGCCTCGGAAAGTGTCAAAATAAACGCCAAATTTTCTTCGGCTTTCAAAGCGTGAAGAGCTTTACCAGGCATGAAGACAAATACCCCCGGTTCCAAAACAATATCCTTGCCTTCAAGAGTCAAAATCCCCTTTCCTTCGATGACATTAACTGTGGCATTTCGTGCCGAAGAGTGTTCCGAAATTTCCGTTCCTGCAGCCAGACAAAATAAACTGTACTGACAATTTTTGTCTTTGACTAAAATTTTGTTCAGCACTCCGGCGGCGGGATATTCAATTGCGTCTCGGAGTTGGATTGCTGAAGATTGTAGCGGTAAAAGAGTAGTAGTCATAGTTTTTGACAATTAATTAATTTGGTCACAAGTCTCGAATTTATCAGTGGCTTCACTTTCTTCCATCGAAAATCGAAAATCGATTAATTTGGTCATGAACCCCCGGATTTATCAGTGGCTTCACTTTCTTCAATCGAAAATCAAAAATCGATTAATTTGGTCATGAACCCCCGGATTTATCAGTGGCTTCACTTTCTTCAATCGAAAATCAAAAATCGAAAATCGAAAATCGATTGAGTCGGTTAAGATTGTTTTTTAGCAGAGATAACGATGTAGCCTAGATCCTGTTGGTAATGCTGGAAAACTCGACGCATTGCTAAGATACGATCGCGAATTTGCGATCGACTTAAAATATTCCACACAATCCGCACAGTACCCACAAACCCTTCATCTTGCAGCATTCGCGACAAATTTAGGAGGCCCATCGCCCCGGTTTGACACTTTTCTACTTGCAAACCCGCCTTTTGGTAAGCAGCAATCCAGCCAGACTCAGACAAAGGCGTTGAATTAGCCCGAGTCACTTCTGATAAAGCTTTTTGAATTTCTGATTCTCGGTTTCTAGCTAAAAGTTCGTGAGAGAGAAATTTGCCGCCTGGTTTTAGCCGATCGCAAATTCCCGATACAATTTTAGCTTTCCCCGACGGCGACTGCATTGTCAGGATAGCTTCAGCCAACACCCAATCAAACTGTTGGGAAATCCGATCCAAGTGAAAAATATCTCCTTCGACAATTTCCACTCGATCGCTCAAACCCGCTGCTGCAACATTAGCACGAGCGCGGGCCACACTGTCGGGATTTTTCTCAACTCCCACTACTTTTACGCCAAAACGTTCAACAAGGGCGATCGAACTATATCCAAAACTAGCAGCCAACTCCAAAACAGTCTCCCCAGGCTGAAAATCCGCCCATTCAAATAACTGTTCCGTAGCAAGTTTCCCCCCCGGCCTCAGCATTTTCTTACCCGCCGCGGCCAGAACTTCATGTCCGGGTGCAGTCTTAAAATTGAGAGCAGTATTGGTCATTAAATTGACCTCCTATGTAACCTTAATCTCAGTTTACCAAATTCTGCCTAATCTTTCTATGATCTAGCTCATATTCAAATTATCGTAGGGTGTGTCCGCTCGATCAATTTTTGACATAACTGTAAAAATTTATGAGGCTGACGCACCCTACAATATCAGGAATTATACCATGTCCGCCCCTCAACAATTCGGACTGTTTTTGATTGCCAACAATACTTTCTGTCCAGAAGTGTTGAACGCTTATTGATAGGATTCTGAAAATAGACATACGAATCCTATAAAATGCTGATTTCAGCAATTGAAAACAAGTTCCTTAAACCAGTGAATATAGCTGATTTTCTCACACATAAAAGCCTGTAAATATCGTAATTTGTCTAAGAGTTTATTTCCAATTTTATCAGGAACTTCAACTAACTGAAGCAACAAATAACAAATCAAACAGGCAGAGATTTGGATCTTGATTCCATTAGTATTTTTAGTAATTATACGAGCCAATTTTAAATGCATTTTTAAGAATTTCCATAGCAATTCAATCTGCCATCGTCTGCGATAAATTTCTCCAATTTCGACCTTAGTGTATGCTAATTCTCCTGATTCAGGTAAATTAGTGACAAACCTAAATTCAGTTCGTGTTTCTAAATCTGAAAAAGTCACTAATCTTACTTGAACTTTTCGTTTGTCACTCCACACTTCATAAGTTCCATCCTC